>QNAT01000044.1 GCA_003641555.1 Thermotoga sp. | reverse complement strand
CTTCTTGCGTTGCTCTCTGGTCTCCGCTTCCTGTCCATATGAAAGTATTTTTTGGAGAATTAAAATAGATAGGTTTCTCTCCTGATGATTTTTGAGGGATATAAAAGGATAAAACAGCTTTATCTTTAAAATTATATTTTTTAGATTTTACATCTATCCTTTTATTAAACTTTTTACCATTATGTAGAACAGTTGTAAAATCCTGTTCTATCTTCTCCGGATTTTTAACCCCGATTATCTCATATTCTTTTTTATTTTTTCTTACGCCAAAAATTAACCATCCACCAGCAGTATTGGAAAATGCAGAAGCAGTTGCCCAACTGCTCTTTGGAATTTCTGATTTTGCCTCCTTAACTTCAAAATCTTCCCATTCAATATCTTCTAACTTTTCAATTAATTCAGATTTATTCATCACAGTTCCTCTTTTATCAATTCCTGAATCTCACCAGTAACCTCTTTAATATCTTTCTCTATCTCTTCCAGAGGTCTTGGCGGCTTATATTCATAGAAATACTTTGTAAAGTTAATCTCATAACCAACCTTATCCTTTTTTCTGTCCATCCAGGCATCTGGATAATAGGGACTGACCTCTTTTTCAAAATATTCTTTAATGTCCTGCTTTAATGGAATCTTCTCAGAATCCCTTAATTTAGGATCTGGCAATTTATTGCCTTTTTTATCCAGAACATAATCAGCAGAATCATCATGCTCGGATAAAGCCAGAATAATATTTTTAATGAAATTTGGAGATAAATCAAGCTCTCTCAAAGCATCCTTAATTTTTGCTTCAAACTCATCCCAATTCTTGTATAATTTATCTCCAATAGTTTTTAAAGCAGTAATTATCTCTTCCTGTTTCTTCTTTCCTTCCTCTTCTTCTTTTAGCTTTAATTCAGGATCTTTCTGCTTGCTCTCTGTCAGTTTTGCAAATGCATTAACAGAATAAAGATTCTCCAACCTCTCTTCACTAACCCGGTAATTCAACTGTAAAGGTCTCTCAACAGTTACCCTGGTATAGCCAAATTCTTCATTATCAAAAATCTTACAATATTTATTTTTTTCAAATTTATCATGTAGTTTAACAATTTCGTTAATATCATCATCAGAGAGATAATTTCTCTTATTTCCCAAACTTTTCCGCATTTTTTTAAAGAAAGATACAGCATTAATCAACTGTATCTTTCCGACCCTCTCTGAAGGTTTTTCATTGGTCAATACCCAGATATATGTATGAATGCCTGTGTTGAAAAACAATTGATCTGGCAGGGCGATTATAGCCTCAACATAATCATTTTCAATCATCCATTTTCTTATATCACTTTCTCCCTGCCCAGCATCTCCTGTAAACAACGGAGAACCGTTTGTAATAACAGCAATTCTCGATTTCTCCTTGATCTTCATTTTTGAGATCATATGTTGTAAAAATAACAACTGCCCATCATTTATCCTCGGTAGTCCAGCTCCGAATCTCCCTTCAAACCCTCTTTCAGCCTCTTTTTTCACAGCATCTTTATCCTGTTCCCATTTTCTGCCGTAAGGGGGATTGGAGATGATAAAATCAAATTTCATATCAGGAAACTGATCTTTTGATAATGTACTTAATGGGCCTTTGATCTTACCAGCATCTTCTCCCTTCATTAACATGTCTGATTTACATATGGCGTAAATTTCCTCATTTATTTCTTGCCCAAATAGAACAACATCCACATCCTTATTTATGCTCATGATAAACTCCTTACAACTCGTGAGCATACCCCCTGTGCCACAGGCAGGGTCATAAACCAATCTAACGAGATTTTTCTGTTTTAAATGTATTCCATTCTCAACAAATATCAATTTGGTCATTAATTTAACAACATCTCTGGGTGTAAAGTGTTCTCCAGCCTCTTCGTTCGACTGTTCTGCAAACTTTCTGATCAACTCTTCAAAAATAGTGCCCATTTCGTGGTTGGAAACCACGTCAGGGTGTAAGTCAACCTTTGATTCAGAAAACTTTTTAATTAAAAGGAACAGGAGGTCAGCTTTAGCCAATCTGGCAATATGGTCTTTGATATGAAAATTCTCGAAGATATCCTGCACATTCTTACTGAAACAGTCAAGATAATGCATTAAATTCTGTTCAATGTGTTCAGGATCCTCAAGCAGAGTCTTAAAATCATATTTTGAGTAGTTGTAGAATCCCAGTGGATTCCCATTTTTATCCTTTGCTGCATTTAAAAGAACAGGTTCCATATTTTCAAACTTGCCTTTATATCTGTTGTAAGTTTCAAGAACGGCTTTTTTAGAATCGTTTAAGACACAATCAAATCGTTTAAGCACCGTAAAAGGAAGAATTACCTTTTGATATTCATTTCTTTTATATACCCCTCTCAGCAAGTCCGCCAGGTCCCATATAAAGATGATCTTTTCTTGAAAGTTTCCCATAGTTACACCTCATTTATCCTTTAATACAAAATGACCTGGTTAACCACATTAATAGTTGCATGATACTATTTCTTACTCTCTGCAACTATTTCCGAAAGATCACCAACGGTATGAAATAGTTCCACTATGTTTCTCAAAAAACCCAGTCTGTTATCACGTATCCTCTTATCCTCGCACATCACCAATACTTCATCAAAATATCTATCTATGTACGGTCTGAGAGTCATCAATGACCTGATCGCTGATGTATAGTCGCTTTTCTCAACAGATCGTTTAACCTGTTCTTGCACGTTCTGGGTGACTTTATGGAGTTCATGTTCCTCTTCAGCAGTAAACAAGTCCACATCGAATTCGGTATATTTATGTTCCCTGGTTATATTTGCAGCACGAGTATAACCAATGGCTAAGTCTTCGAATTCGTTGGTCTGCCTGAAGGAAGTGATAGCTTGAGCGATCTTCACAACACGCAAAGGATATTGCCAATGATAAAGGGCTGAATTAACAACATCATAGGTAAATCCTTTCTCTTTCAAGAGGACTTCAAATCTTGTCTTAACAAATCTTTCCAGATGTTTTAATACATCTCCCTGACAGGTCGGTAATGATCTTTGCACCTGTTCAAACAATACTCGTAGGTCAATATCGAATTCCCTATCTATGATCATCCTCAGTATGCCGTTAACTCTCTTTCTGAGTCCGTATGGATCCGATGAGCCTGTCGATATATTACCAATACAAAAGTGTGAGACTACCGTATCTACTTTATCGCATATAGATAAGACACTTCCTGCTAAGGTTGAGGGAAGGATATCATCGAAGGAATTTGGTTTGTAGTGCTCTTTTATAGCGTTTGCGACCTCTTCATCTTCTCCTTGAACCAGGGCGTATATTCCACCCATTATACCTTGAAGAGAAGGGAATTCATACACCATCTGGGTGGCAAGATCGGCCTTGGAAAGCAATGCAGCTCTTTCGATCTTTTTCGTCAAATCCTCTGAGATATTCAGTATTTTGCAGAGATAGAGAGCGAGGGCGCTTACCCTTTTGATTTTATCGTACAATGTACCGAGCTCAGCTTGAAATATCATACCCTTCAACTTTTCATTTCTTTTCTCCAGAGGTATCTTGATATCTTGCTCATAGTAGAATTTGGCATCATCGAGTCTTGCTCTGACAACTCGCTCGTAACCTCTTATAACAGTATCGTTTATACGTGAATAAAAGGGCGTATCCATGACACCAACGAATGCGTTGGTAAAAGAATTGCCAGGAGAGTGCGTTACAAAACATTTTTGCTGTTCTCTCAAAACGACTCTCAATACCTCAGGTGGTAAAGTTAAAAAATCGGTGTCGAAGTGAGCAATGAAAGGTGTAGGATATTCCGTTATGCGAGCTAATTCATCTAAAAGTCTTTCGTCTTCTTCGCACTTTATGCCATTTTCTTTCTCGATCTTCTTTATTATCGAAGATATTCTATCTTTTCGATCTTCATAAGAAATTACGATGTTAAAATCCTTTATACGATCGAAATATTTTGATACACTATCTATTTCTAACTTTTTGCACAAAGACCTATGTCCTTCAGAGGAGTTGGATGATGATATAGAAGCGAAATCGAAGTTAACTACTTTGTCTCCTAATATGGAAACGATCCAGTGAATGGGACGTATGAATCTACTCGAACCGTTTCCCCACCTCATCGCCCTTTTGAATTGCAATTTCGATAGTACATTCGGAACGATTTCCTTTAGTACTTCTGCTGTATTTTTGCCTCGAATAAGCTTTTTTGCAAAACAGTAGGCTCCGTTGTTGCTATTTTTGACGAAGATATCAGATATTTCAACCCCATTTGCCTTAGCGAATCCGATCAGAGCTTTAGTAGGATTGCCTTTCGAATCATACGCGATAGTTGTACTCGGGCCACGCTTTTCTGCTTCCATATCTTTCTGCTGACTCGAGATATCATGCACGACAACGATGAATCTTCTCCCTGTGGAATACGTTTTTACCTCATTGAAATCTATTCTGTTTCTCCAAAGATTTTCCATGAATAACGTTTTTAATTGTGTCTCTATTCTTTCTATTTCACCGTATGGTAGTTCTTCCAATCCGATCTCCAATAGATAATCAAGGTCCATGATATCTTCTCTCCTTCTCCTAATATATTCTTACGGTTATTATATCATTTCAGTTACAAACAGGAACCACCTTTGGCCACGAATTCACACGAATTATTATGAAACTCATCTATCCAAACTCAATACCTGCTTTGTGGAATGAGAAAATCATTCCTGTCAAACTTGCCAGGTCGGTAGAAGGCATATTGTTGTTGAGAGGCAATTATGAGTGCGATACCATTATACGTAGGGACAGGAGTTTAACCATCCTGTCCGATTCACCGAAGGCGAATGATATTATGGAACTCCGTTCCATCGGACAGGTTTAAAAACCTGTCCCTACAGCAAAATTGACAGGTCTGAAGACCAGTCCCTACGATTTTTTTGAAACGATCGTATCTTAACATTCTATTTTCAAATACCTCTTTTTGCGATCCTCTGTTATGTTCATTTCTTTTGTCTTGATACAAGTCAAACGAACCAAAGAAAAGATCAACAGGACAATTTCATCTTACAGTATACATACCATAACCGTAGGGAGATGACTTTAGTCTTATCCCTGCGATAAAAGGATGCATTACAGTGGTGTGCATCGTTGATATTAATGGACACGTTCAGGAAAAATAATAATTCTCAAGTGTTACTAATTCGGGATAAGGAAGATTTGGACAATAGCGGGAATCCTAACTCCTTTCGCTTTTGCAGCCAAACTTTAGCACATTTAGAACTCAACATACGGATTCTATCTATATAATTCTGACGTTCCATAACACTTAAGGCATTACGAGCATCTAATATATTGAAGATATGCGATAGGTTTACAATACATTCATATGCAGGGAAAAGTAGTTTTTTATCATACAGTCTATTGAATTCTGTGGTGTATTCTTCAAATATGTTCAGTAAGGTAGAGACATCAGCGTATTCAAAGTTATAGTAAGATTGTTCTTTTTCATTCTCTTTGAACAATTCCCCATAAGATATTCCTTTGCTCCATTGAATGTCGTAGACATCTTCAACATTTTGTAAATACATGGCGATCCTTTCGATGCCATACGTGATCTCGACACTTATCGGTTTTAGATCGATCCCTCCTACTTGTTGGAAGTATGTGAATTGAGTTATTTCCATTCCATCCAGCCATACTTCCCATCCAATACCCCATGCTCCAAGTGTGGGTGATCTCCAGTTATCTTCGATGAAACGTATATCATGTTCTTTTGGATTCAAAGAAATGGCAGTCAGTGAATCAATGTACAGCTGTTGAACATTTAAAGGAGAGGGTTTCAACACCGTTTGATATTGATAGAACTGCTGGAGTCTATTAGGGTTTTCTCCGTATCTTCCATCTACAGGTCTGCGAGATATCTGTACATAAGCCACTTCCCATGGTTCCAGGCCAAGAACCCTGAAGAAGGTAAACGGGTGGAAAGTCCCTGCTCCCATTCTCATATCGTATGGTTGGGCAAGGAGACATCCATAATTTGCCCAAAATTCATTCAATCTTTTTACTATCTCTTGCAAATACACATATATGCTCCTCTCTACAAAATATTTCTACGGTTATTATAGCATCGGATCGTGAACATATATAATATGTGGTAAAATTCTTATAGAAGAAAGGAGGCATTTTCATGAAATACATACTGGGTATTTGCATCATTTGTATTCTATCTATCGGATTCATCGGGTACGCTGCATTTATCAATCTGAATGGAGATCTCGTCTTTGCCTATCCAAATGTCAATACGCAAGAAAGTGTTGGAATTACATTTGGGGGGAGCAGGGCAGGTGAACCAGCATTTTCTTTCTTTTGCTCACACTTGAATAATACGAATTCGAATAATATTGGTATTGGATTATCTCTACTATGGTCGAAAAGAGAATGGCTTACCTCTTATTCCCTAAATAGCAATATGCGATTTTCCCTGGGTGATAATCAAAATATGAGTGGTGCATTTGAACTCAATGGTGATTATTTACACACCCCTCTTTATGCAAATTACGAGTTGGGGGTTTGGGGTAAGGATATGCTGCCTTCTATCACCAATTATCCCTTATCTTACTTCGATGTAGATAAGTTCAGGATCTCGGCGAGTGGGAATGTGAAAATGCTGTTGGGCAAGGTAGGGAAGATCTACGGAGATGGGACCTTCTATTATGTTTATCCACGATATAGAATGAATTTCAATGTTTCTGTGCCGAATCCCCTTGACTTCCCTTTACTCATCTCTGCTGGTAAGGAATTTTTTGACAATTATGATATAGGTATTGGAAATAGGTGGGAAAACATCCATGGTAATACCAGAAGCGAAAACAGTTTTTCTGCTGAATATTTCGATCGCCAGGTCTTTTCTTTTGGTATCAGGGATGAGTTGAGAGTAAAGCAGGTCGGGATTGGTGAATATATTATAAACAGTATTATCGGTTATGGTGTTGATGAGAAGGTCTTCTACTCCGTTATGGGTTATGGAAAAATGGATCTCGGTGCAGTTTCTCTTAGAGGAGGATTTAAGTGGGAAGAAGAAAAAGAGCCGATCGTTTATGCAGGAATCTCGTTGAAATTTGAATAGAATAGGGTGTGACTCTATGGCACAAACACAGAAGAAAAGTCTATGGAAAAATGCAATAACAGGAGTAGTGATATCTGTAGTATCTATATCCGTTATTATCGCTCTATTTCGGGGGAAAACGGATTTCTATGTGCTTCTAAGAATTCCCATAAAGTATCTCCTCACCATATTATCACTGATCATAGCAACATGGCTTTTGGATGCTTTTAGAACCTGGTGCCTTCTCAGAGCATCGGAGATAAAACATGTAGGAATCATCCCTCTCCTGGAAAATTCGGTGTTAACTATGTTTTTTAATGCCATAACACCTTTTGCAGCTGGTGGACAACCCTTTCAGGTTTACTATCTTACGAAGTTGGAAATAGGAGTAGATATTTCATCTGCTGTTGTCGTTTCAAAATTCATAGTAGGACAGATGGTATTGATGGCATTGGCATGGATGGGTTTGATCCTCTATGGTAACCTGATAATGAGAGTGAGTTTCATCGGTCATGCAGTGATAATAGGATTCTTAATGACAACATTTTTCGTAGTGGTATTGATACTCTTCGGCTTTTCAAAGTCTGTTGCAAGAACAATAGTGACAGGTGTCTTGAAGTTGGGCAAAGTTTTTAAATTGATAAAGAAAGAGCGATTCGATAAGATAAATGAAAATCTTCAAGAGAAGGCAAAAGAATTCAACAACAGTGTTCTTTATCTGGCGATGAATAAAAAATGGCTGTCCATACATTTTTTGCTGGCAGCAGTGCAGTGGATTCTTT
>QNAT01000043.1 GCA_003641555.1 Thermotoga sp. | reverse complement strand
ACTCCGTTCCATCGGACAGGTTTAAAAACCTGTCCCTACGACTTTTTTGAAACGATCGCACCTTAACATTCTATTTTCAAATACCTTTATTCATGTTCATTTCTTTTGTCTTGATACAAAAGAAACGAACCAAAGAAAAAATCAAGGCCAGTACGAAATTTGCTAAAATTCTTCGTAAAAATGCTGAAAATGATAAACTCGCTGTGCTCAGACAGTATCATTTTCTTAATGCAAATTTCGTAATGCCTACTTAAATCCAGTATCTCATTCTTCTCCTACATTCATCAATCGATTATTCCTGCAGAAGATTTGCTTTTCCCGTATACATGAAATTCATTTTACAAGTTGTGATTAAATAGTTACTAATTACTTCTCATTTCGTATCTACCTCGTGAAGTTTGAGTAAATTGATGATCTCGTCGTTCGAAAGCCGGGTTATCCATTTTTCTCCCGATCCCACTATGCTATCGGCGAGTTCTCGCTTTTTTTTGAGCATCTCATCTATTCGTTCTTCAAAGGTCCCCACAGTTATGAATCTGTGTACAATGACGTTCTTCATCTGGCCGATTCTAAACACTCTATCTGTTGCTTGATTTTCTACTGCGGGATTCCACCACAGATCGTAATGAATAACGTGATTTGCTGCTGTCAGGTTCAGCCCGGTTCCACCTGCCTTCAGTGATATTATCATAATGGGGTATTGATGCAGGTTCTGGAATTTTTCTACCATCTCATCCCTTATCTTTCTGCTTAGTCCACCGTGAAAGAATAAAGGTTCAAATTCCATCCTATTTTTTAGCATTTTAACCAGAAGTTTTCCCATCTCCCTATACTGTGTAAACACAAGAGCCTTTTCATTTTGTTCTACTATGTCGTTTATCAACTCCATCAGTTTTTCTGACTTTCCAGAAAGTTCAGGTCTTGCTGTGCCTTTTTTGATGTAATTGACAGGATGATTGCATATTTGTTTTAAGGCAGTGATCAGTTTGAAGATAACACCACTTCGTTTTATTCCATCACACTCTGAAAGCTTTTCTTGAAGTGACTCTGTGAGTTCCTTGTAAAGCATGGTCTGTTCTGGTTTTAGATACACATATTCATCAAAGTTGATCTTTTCCGGCAGGTCCTTGATGATCTTCTTGTCTGTCTTGACTCTTCGCATCATAAATGGTTGTATTATCCTTCTCAACTCTTCTTTTGCAATACTGTTGTTAAATTTTTCTATAGGAATTGAATATTTCTTTATGAACTCCGTTCTATTGGGAAGATAGCCTGGCATTAAAAAATCGTATATACTCCAGAGTTCAAGTAACCTGTTTTCAACAGGTGTTCCTGTCATGGCGATTTTGCTATCTGCCTTGATGGATTTGATAGCCCTGGTCTGGACGGTATCAGGATTTTTGATGTTCTGCGCTTCATCGATCACGATCACTGACCAATTCCGTTCTTTTATCTCCTTCAAGTCTCTCCTCACTATACCATAGGAAGTTAGAAGAATATCATAGTCTCCTTCCAGTTGCCTGTTTATCCCATGATAAATCCTTACCACTAAATCCGGGGCGAATCTCTCGCATTCCTTATACCAGTTACCTATCAGAGTAGTGGGACATACTACCAATACGGGTTTGCTCAGTTGGTTTTTCTCTTTTCTTTTCAAGATCACACTTATAACCTGGATGGTCTTACCCAGTCCCATATCATCTGCCAGGCAGGTCCCAAATCCTTTTTCCGCGTAATTGTATATCCACCTATACCCTCTCGTCTGGTAATGTCGCAGCTCGGCATTCAAATTCCTCGGTATTCCAACCCTCTTAACCTTTCGTAACTCATTCAAAATCTCTTCAACGGAACCATCAACGGAGAGTTTGAATCCATCGATCTTACCACCGAATATCCCCCTCATCAATTCCATATCCGATCTCGGTTGAGGAGTTTCTTGCATTCTCGCCAGCATGGATCTCAATTCTTCGGGTTCTACCATGACATAGTTGTTGTTGAAATTCACTATGCCTCGGGAAAATTTCAGTAATCGTCCGATCTCCTCTTTGTTTAACGCCTTTTCACCCAGATAAACCTTCCAATCAAAGGAGATCATATCCCGGAGATTAAGATATGATACAGTTTTACCCGAAGAAGCACTCTTTGCAAGAAGTCTCAAAGAGGGTTTCAACAACTTCTTCATTTCTTTTGGCATCACTATATCAACACCGAGTATTTCCAGTATAGGCAATGTTTCAACTATTATATTGCTCAGCTGAAGTGAATCGATAATCACTGAGTTATTCTTGCTTGCAACTGCCTTGCCTATCTCCGAAGAATATCTCGAGATTATGCCCAATTGTTTTAAAACCCCTTCGACATATCTACCGTGTTTTGCTGAATTACGAAATTCTTCGAGCAACATTGGGGGCTCTAATGGATTCCGTTTATTATGAATATCCAGGAATAACTTGTATTTCGTCTTACTCTTCGGTTCTATCCTCATCGATACCGAATATTTGTTGTTCCTTAACATCAACGGTTCAAGCCAATTGTTCACACTGATAAAGGTCTGCTTTTCATCGAATTTCCTCGCTACATATCTACTTCCTTTGAAAAAAGTCCGTAAGATTCTGTTGTCATCATTACATACGAATGTGTGCATCACCATATTCGTTAAGATAACAGAAGTCACATATTTCACACAAAATTCCTTTTTCAAAATCTTTCCGTTGAATTTTTTAACGAATCCATGAGGAGAAATCGACTTCAAGTATTTCACATAAGCCTTTAATTTCTCGTTAAATAAAACAGGTGTATATATTATACTGAAGCTGTTGTTATCGTCTAATTTCGAAGTTATGGGAACAAACGCCCCTATTTGTGTAATTTTAAAAATAAAAGAAAACAGCTTTTTTAGGAATAAAGATGTCTCGCTATCATTTTCATCGGTTTCCAAAGATAACGAGTTGAAGTAATCGATGAGATCAGCGATAGAAGCCTTGAATTTTCTATCCCTTTTTCTTCTGGATTTTACTGGTAAGTCGATCGGGTTCCCCGTTATTTCGAAGTAAATTTCCTTCTCGGAAATGAATAAATTGAAATCAGTTTCCTTGAAGTAAGGTCTTTTTAACTCTCCAGTATCTTTCTGCACATAGGAAGATAGTTGCTTGTACATCTCCGATAAGAAAGGTTTAAAGGCACCTTCTGGATAAAACAGAGGTTTTTCAGGTAGTAGCGATATGATTTTTTGTACGTTGTAGTCTTCCACATTTAGATTTAGAATCCCCCTTGTTTCTTCTGCGACTTCTTCTTTCTCGTCTGGGTCTATAAAGGCATGTTCTACATCTTTTTTCTTGCCTGTTTCTTCGGCGAAGGAGATTATTTCTCCTTTCGAAAGACCATGAAGTTGGAGGATCAAGAATGGGTCCTTATCTATCTCGTTGGCAAGGATGTAATACACAGCAGCAAGGTGCTTGCAGGGATTTGCCCAATCCGGGCAGGAACAATTACTCTCCATATCTTCCCATGAGCCTGGAAAGAGTGCTATACCCCTTTGCAACAGAATCTCGAATAATTCCGTAGGTAGGTTACCAACCAACATCTGTGAAGATAGATCAGGCCTATTCATCAGGATATCTCTTATCACAGCCTTTTGTACTTTTGTAAACGGCTTCAAAGCGATCCTGACATTGTAAGGAGTTCTTCTGCTGCCCTGAACCCATGAGTAGACCTTACCGTCATTCTTCAGCTTTATATCCAATACTCTTCCCTTGTTGGCATAAGTTCTACCTCTTGGCAGCCTATTGACATCGCGATCTATCTCTTCCAGTGCCTTGATCCAGGCCTTTCCCCACCATGTTTTACCATAAATGCTTCTTCTTCCCACCGTACCGACCTCTTTTTATCTTCTAACTCTTATTGCAGTATAATTATAACAGAGAGATTATTTCAGAAACAAACTGAATATACAATTGAGATATGTAAAACCGCTATGTTAAGTCCCTGTGGCAATTTAATGTTTTCTTTGGTTCATTTGACTTGCATCAAGACAGAAGAAATGAATATGATGCAATTCGGCACGTTTATAATATTCGCTTAAATATGGTAAAATAATAAAAAGAAAGGGTGTGGTTATATGAAAATAAAGTGGTTTGGACATGCGTGTTTTTTATTGAATTCAGGTGGTGTAAAGGTCCTGACGGACCCATTTGACAGAAGTGTTGGATATGAAATTCCGGATGTAACAGTGGATCTGATAACCGAGAGTCATCAACATTTTGATCACAATGCCCATAATCTTATAAGAGGAAGATTCGAATTGATAAAAGATGCTGGCCATGAGGAATTCAAAGGAATTAAGATCGATGGAATTAAGGCATTTCATGATGAGCATTCCGGTAGGGAGAGGGGTTCTATAATTATATTCAAGTTTGGATTTCCGGAGGGCTTGAACGTGGTACATTGTGGAGATTTAGGGCATTTGTTGGATGAATCTCAAAAGAAGGCATTGGGACAGGTTGATATCCTGTTGATACCTGTGGGGGGGAAATTCACAATAGATGCTGAGAAGGCTAAAAAGGTGATCGATAGCCTAAAGCCGAAAGTAGTCATCCCTATGCACTACAAGACGAAGTATTTGGCATTCGACCTGGCACCTGTGAATGACTTTTTGAAACTCTTCTCATCTTATGAAAATGTTGGAAAAGAATGGGAAGTGAATGCAAAAACGATAGAAGCGCTTGACAGAACCGTTAAGGTGTTTAATGTATAATGTGAGTGATGTCAGAAGGATTCCCGGGATAAAAGTCCTCTTAAGTGAAGAGACAATATTGAAGAGGATAGAGGAGCTGGGAGATGAGATATCGGAGTTTTATCTTCCCAGAACTGACACGCTAGTGGCAATAGGGGTTTTGAAGGGGGCACTTCATTTTTGTGCCTATTTGCTGCCTCACATACAACTGGATGTAACGTACTCCTTTATAAACCTTTCCAGTTATATGGGAACTAACAGTGAGGCAAGGATACATCTGAAATCCTGGATAGATATTGATATAAAGAATAAATACGTCCTGGTTGTGGAAGATATAATCGACAGTGGGAGAACCATAGAGTATATCTTGAAATATCTCGGACGTTATAAGGCGAAAGATCTGAAGGTCGTGACACTGCTGGATAAACCGTCCAGAAGAGTGATAGATGTTCCTATTGATTTCAAGGGCTTTGAAATAGAGGATAAGTTCGTGGTTGGATTCGGCTTTGATTACAATCAAAAATATAGGAATTTACCATACATAGGCTATCTTGAGAGGTGATGAAGATAAACACGGGAGAATCTGGAAAAGGGCTTATTTTACTCGGAATAGTTATATCTCTGTTAGTCGTGAGTGTCATAATGATGATATCTATGGGAACGATGGTCAGGAAACAAACTGAGCAATTAGCAGAGCGTTCTGATGGCATACATGCTCGTTATGCCGCTGAAAGTGTGATACACTATATCTTATATGATATGTATGAATCCAGGGTAGCAACACAAACCGATGTAGATACATTACTCGCTTCCTATACCAGCCGTTATCCTTTTCCTGTTTCTCTTGCTTCTCTTCCTTATCTTAATGATAAATTCGATGAGAACTGTAAGTTTTATATAGGATCAGCAGGAGCCCCATCTCATACTCATGCTATTTTCATTTATGGAATCTACAAGAGTAAGACAAGAGCTATGAAAAAACTGAAGATAAGATTTCAATATGATAAAGGCGTAGTGAAATTAGCATATCTCAATCCGTAAGGATCGATCGTATGAAAGAAAAAATAGTGGTAATAGATTTCGGTTCTCAGTATACACAGTTAATAGCAAGGCGAATTCGGGAAATGAAAGTATATTCTGAGGTTATCCAGCCGAATGATGTAGATAAGGTGATTGGCAGCAGTTCTTCTCATGTAAAGGGGATAATACTTTCAGGTGGACCGAGAAGCGTTAACTCACCAGATGCTACTGATGTAAGTGCACAAATATTTTCTAAAGAGATACCCATACTTGGTATATGTTATGGCATGCAGCTGATAGCCAGGCATTTTGATGGAAAGGTGCGTTCTTCTGAGAAAAGGGAATATGGGAATACTGCTGTAAAGATCCTCAAACAGAGTTCTTTGTTCAAGGCTATCCCAGAAAAGATCACAGTTTGGATGAGTCATGGCGATGATGTCCGCACACTTCCGAAAGGCTCTGTAGCGACTGCTGAGACCGAGAATAGAGTATGTGCTGCATTCGAATTCTCTGAAGAAAAAATATATGCACTTCAATTTCACGTGGAAGTAACACAAACTGAATATGGTATGCAGATCTTGAAGAATTTTGTCTTCGATATATGTGGATGTGAATCCAGTTGGTCCCTTGAGAATTTCGTAACAAACAGAATTCAGAATATAAGGGAGGAAATAGGTAATGAAAGGGCTATATGTGCCCTCTCTGGTGGAGTGGATTCGACGGTTGCGGCTGTGATGGTAAACAGAGCTATAGGAAATAGATTATTAGCCGTATTAGTCGATCACGGATTTATGAGAAAAGAAGAAGTAGAAGATGTCAGGAGATATATGCGAAATGGATTGGGATTGAATCTAAAAGTGGTAGATGCCTCAAAGGAATTCTTAAATGTTTTGAAAGGTGTTACAGACCCCGAGGAGAAGAGAAAAAGAATCGGTGAGCAATTCATAAGGGCATTCGAACGGGAAAGTGCAAGAGCAGGAGAGATAAAATATCTCGTTCAAGGAACGATATACTCTGATGTAATAGAAAGTGCTGCCTCTGGCTCAACCACGATCTCTCGTATAAAGAGCCATCATAACGTTGGTGGACTTCCGGAAGAAATGAATTTGAAAATAGTAGAACCTTTGAGGACACTTTTCAAAGACGAGGTGAGGGAGATAGGAAAGATACTCGGTATCCCGGAACAGATATTGAATAGACAGCCGTTCCCGGGTCCAGGGATCGCTATAAGAATAATTGGAGAAATAACACTCGAACGCATTGAGATAGTACGTGAAGCGGATGCGATATTCAGAGAGGTCCTGGAGGAAAATGGATGGATGGAAAAAATCTGGCAATCATTTGTGGTACTGCTCCCTTTAAGAAGTGTTGGAGTAACAGGTGACAAAAGAACTTATGGCTACGTTGTAGCTTTAAGGGCAGTAAACAGTGTGGAGGGAATGACAGCCAGCTGGAGTGAAATACCTCTTGATATTCTTAAAAAGGCGTCGAAACGCATAACAAATGAGATAAAAGGAGTTAACCGTGTAGTGTACGATATAACGGATAAACCCCCCGCAACTATAGAGTGGGAGTAGTATAATGAACCACTCCTCATTAAAATGAGGAGGATTCTTCTCTTATCATCCTAAACTATTTGTGCTCCTAATACTTCTTTCATGAATTTTAAGGCGCATTCGTGAGCAGCCTTATCAAAAGATGCAACACCTTGTTCAAGAACGCTCGTTTGTATATCCCTATTTCTAAAACCCTCTACTGTATAAAGGACACAGATATGGGTGATCACCCCACAGACTTCAACTTCATTTATACCAGCTTCCTTAAGTATATCTTCTAAACTGGTTTCGAAGAAGGCAGAAAACCGTTTCTTCTTGATGGAAAAGTGTGAGTTATAATCTTTTAGAACGTCTTCGATTCTACTCGTTAGACGGGCCCCATAACTTCCCTTAATGCAATGTGGAGGAAATTTTTTGAATTCTCTATCTTCCATGTCATGCCAATCTTGCGTGGTGATGATCGGCAATTCCATCTTTTCATATTCTTCTATCTTTTTTATGATGTTATCTTTAATATCCTCCGCTTTTGGGAAATAGAGTACTCCTCCTTTATCCACAAAATCTCTCTGCATATCCACGATCACTAAGCTTTTCAATTCACACCATTCCCTTCCATAGTTTTTATATTATTCAACCACAAATTGT
>QNAT01000042.1 GCA_003641555.1 Thermotoga sp. | reverse complement strand
GATATTCGAAAAGGAATTTGAGATCATTCGGAAAATAGTACCACTGTACAAGGATATGGCAGAAAAAGGAAAAGTAGAATTGACCACAACGCCATTTACACATCCCATTCTTCCTCTTCTCTGTGATACCGATCTGGCGAGAATCGCTTCTCCCAACCTGTCGCTGCCAAAGCGGAGGTTCTCGCATAAAGAAGACGCGGAAGCACAGGTGAAAATGGCTCTCGATTATTTCGAATCTATCTTCGGATTCCATCCCAGGGGAATGTGGCCATCGGAAGGTTCCGTTGGAGAAAAGGTTATCCCTATCTTCGTCTCCAATAGAGTGAATTGGATAGCCTCTGATGAGGAGATATTGACTAAATCTCTCGACCTGAGAGATGGCAAAAAAAGAGATTACATATACGAGCCATACGTTGTAAAAAGTGATAAAGGAGATGTTGATATGATCTTCCGTGATCACATACTCTCAGACCTCATAGGCTTCAGTTATAAATATTTAGAAGCTGAAACTGCTGCAAAAGATTTCTTGAAAAGAGTGCACGATATAAAAGAAAGATTATCGGACAAAGAACATGCCTTGATAAGTGTAATATTGGATGGTGAAAATGCCTGGCAGGACTACCCAAACGATGGTAAAGATTTTCTGAATGCCCTCTACACAGCCCTTGAAAACGACGATGAAGTGGAAACAGTAACGGTGAGTGAATATCTTGATAGATATCCACCGACAAAAGAGATCTCTCATCTCTTTACAGGGTCCTGGATATTTCACAATCTTGAGACCTGGATAGGAGAAGAGGAAGAGAACGATGCATGGGATCTTTTAGGAAAAGCAAGAGACGAATTGGAAAGTGTACAAAGAGAAGGGAAAATTTCGGAAGAGAATTTAAGGATGGCATGGAAAGAGATGTATGCAGCTGAGGGAAGCGATTGGTTTTGGTGGTTTGGAGATGATCAGGATTCTGGAAGAGATTGGGAATACGATGAGGAATTCAGACGGCATCTCATGAACATCTATTACTACCTGGGAGAACCCATTCCTCTCGAACTATACAAACCCATAATAAGGGTAGGGAAGGTGTTGATGCACAAGCAGCCAAGAGGTTTATTCGATATAGTTGTGGATGGAGAAGAAACGAACTACTTCGAATGGCTGGATGCTGGGGTCTTCGATCTCGCTGCACAGAGTGGAGATGTTATGAAACAGGTCAGTGGAAAACTCGATAAGATGTATTATGGATTTGATGAAAAGATTTCGTTTCTGAATATGAGGATCGATCTCAATAAGGAATTTTTCAAAAGAGAAAGGAGAGGTATACGCATTTTGTTAAACGTTAAAGACAAAGATTATATGGTGGATTACATGCCTGCAGAGGGATGCAAGTTCATCAGATCAGATGGCAGCAAGATCGACATAGAAGGGAAATATACGAATCTATTCGAGACACGGATCCCTTTATCCGAGATGGATGTGAAACCAGATGACGCAATAGCCGTAGTAGTTGTATTGGTCGAAAATGAAGTGGAGCTCGAACGGAGACCCGAAAGTGGATTCCTGGATATAAAGGTTCCAACCAAACATCTCGAGGAGATCATGTGGATAGTCTGAATGTGCTATTCTTTTCTTTCACCATTCTCAAGAGGCTACGATCAGATTGGCATTCACTTCTACTTTCTTATCGGTTATAATGGTATCTTTTTTATCCCAGCGCTTTATGAGTACCGTTGAGATCTTTCCATACTTTGTACTATCTGCGAGCACAAAAACACTTTGTGCAATTTCCATTACACTTCTCTTGAATTTTGCTTCAAACGAGTTGGAAACGTAACAACCCTTCGAATCGAATCCACTGACACCCATGAATGCTTTTGAAACCCGATACTTACCAAGACATGGTTCTGGATCTATGAAGTTCATCGTTCTTTTCTTGAATTCGCCCCCCAATACGTGAACATGGATCTCTGGCATATCGACGAGTGCATTTACCACATATAGAGAGTTCGTTATTATATGACAAGACTTCTTCTCTCGAATAAGTTCTTCTGCGAACATCAAAGTAGTACTTCCTGCATCAATGAAGATTGCATCCCCGGAGTTCACAAAATTAATGGCGTATCTTACTATTCTCACCTTCAACTCAGAAAAATCCGATATACTTTTCTGAAAGATTGGATTAAATCTTTGTTTGGCTATAGCACCGCCATGGGTTCTGTATATCAAGTCTTTTTTTTCAAGAAGATTTAGATCATTCCTTACCGTTGAAGGTGAGACCTTAAGTAACGAAGAAATCATATTAACAGTCGCGCTACCTTGTCTTTTTAAAATCTTCAAGATCTCCTTTCTTCTTTCTTCAGCAAACATTTTCGACTCTGCCATTTATGCTTCCCTCCCAACATCTTCTATATAAAATGATTATACGGCAGGGAAAAACACGAAATCTTTGATTTATTCCAAAATCGTTGGAATTGAAAATGACTTCTGTCCTTTTCCCATTGTCCTTCTCGAATTGTAACATCAATCGTATCCTTTTCACTGCGAAATCATAAGATAACTATTTTCCTAATATCACAAAGTATAAAGAAAAATCTTCAATTGTTGCCCAGATTATAGTACTTGTTCAACTCAAGAATTTGGGGGTTCCTCCCATTAATGAAGAACTTTGGTATATTCACTTTTCGAACAACCTTTTTCTTAATTTTATAGATAGTTTCAAGATATCTTTGTGCGGTGTTTTCCCATGTGTACTTTGATGCAATGTGAGTTAAACCAAGTTTTTGAAAACGTAAATATGCTTCGATATTTCCCAAAATTTCCGAAAGACCATCAGCAATACTTCGACTATCTTCCGGATCAACAAGTACACCATATTCAATATTGTCTTCTCGAAGTATTTCCGAGGGGCCTCCATTCTTAGTTGCCACAACTGGCAGACCACATGCCATTGCTTCTATAACTGCCAGTCCAAAGGGCTCATAAAGTGTAGGTAAAGAAAACACCGAATGTCTTTTAGCTGCTATACGATACAGAGAAGCCAGTTCTTTCTGCCCTTTTATATTAACAAAAAAGACCTTATCCTCTAATCTATTCCTATAGATGGATTCTATGATCTTTTTCAATGTATTTTTTTCGGATTCAGGAACATCTTCATAATCCTGGTACACATCATCAATTCCCCGGGTTACGATTAGTATATTAGCAATTGATTGAAGATGTCTGTCCGTTGCATAAGCTTTTATAAGAGCGATATGATTCTTCTTCGGATCCATGCGACTGGATAAGACGATCCATGGTAAAGAGCTTCGTTTAGATCCGATGTGATGAACCATACTTTGCAGAACCTTTTGTTCCACGATATTGTCTTTAACACTATGATAGGAATTGAAACATTTGAAGTTCACTCCTGGAGGTATCACAATAAATTTTTTATCATCATTCACATCAATCCATTCTTTATAGAGTGGATGTCCGTACTGTTCACGTTTCTCCATACAAGTACTTACGATATTAACGGAGGAATACTTCATTGCCACTCTTTCTGCTGCTATGCGAGCTGAGAATTTGTATACCGAGTCTAACTCTGGGAAGTTTTTCACTTTTTCGTTAAGCAATTTATACAATTTTTGAGCACCTAATGAGTGGGCGGTGAAAGAATATGGAATACCTGTCCATTTCGAAAACATCGCTCCTGCAATTCCTCCATCTCCATAATGAGTTGTGACAAAATCTAACGTTTTTCCCTCGGTTTTATAAAAATTCAGTACGTTTTCTGCATACTTTCTCAAATGAGGCCAAAGCTCTTCTTTTGGAAGGAATTTTTTGCCTCCAAAATCTATTCTCACTATCCTGACATTTTCTACACCAGGATAATAATCGAATCTTTTGGAAAATTCAGGCCAATGAGGATCCTCAATTCGTCGTGTGATGATATCAACATTTACTCCGAGTTTTGCTAAAGCAATTGCTACTTCTTTAACATAAACGAGCTGCCCCCCGAAATCTGGATGTGCCCCCCAGTAACTGTCCTGAGAATCAAAGTTACCCTGTGGGTTAAAAAACGCTATTCGCATGATCCCACCCCGTTTCTACATACTTTCTCACCTGTTTCAATTCTGAGTGTAACAGCTATGCTCACAATAGACATTATCCAACTATATCCAGAAGAATTATCCTTTTGACCTCTCTGGTGATTCAAGATATAACAATATTATACAACAATCAATAAAATTCACCAAATATCGTTGACAAATTATAAATATTATGCTATACTTGAAAAACAAATATCCTAAGTATTATGAAATGGGACTAGTTTTTAAAATTAGCTTTATTTTGGCAAGATCCTATAGATTTCCTTATTTTGGAGGTGATTCATATGATAAGATGAATATGTGATTGAGGAAGAAAAAGACAAAAATTCATGAATAGGAGGTAGATTAAATGAAAAAGAGGTTGTTTGTTGTTTTGTTAATAAGTTTATTAATAATGATCTCACAGGTGGGGATTGCAAAGGAAAAAGTAGTCCTAAGAGTGGTTAGTAGAACATGGGCAAAAGATGTTATCAATTGGGCTACCCAGAAGCTAAAAGAGAATCATCCAGAACTTGATATCACCGTTAATTATTCACTATACGATTACAATGAATGCCGAACCCAGCTTGCGATGAGGTTAGCCAGAGGAGAACCGCTGGATGTTATAACGGTTGATCACATCTGGTTAGGCCAATTCAAAGATATGATCTATCAAATTGATCAAAAGGAAATAAAAGATTACAGTGATTGGGTACCCAGCTTCAGGTCTCTAATGGAGAAATATGCAACTAAAGGTAAAACTCTTGGACTTTATGCAGGTACGGATGTCAGATTGTTGTTCTGGAATAAGGAGTTGATGAAGAAACTTGGTATCGAAAATGTAAGGATTAAGACTTGGAGGGATGTTAAGTACTATGCTCTGCTGATAAAGTTAAAAGAAAACCTTCTTCCAAAAGGGGCTAAACCGGTTGGCTTTATGGCAGGACCAACTGAGCATACTAATTCTCGCTGGTATGACTATCTATGGGCTGCCGGAGGAGACATTCTTTCCCCAGATGAGACAAAAGCTGTGTTCAATGGAGAGGCCGGGGGGAAAGCTCTTGAATTTTATGGTTGGTTTCTCAAACATGGGATGCTTTCCCCTGAAGATGCACTGAGTCCTACGAATGGTGCTGTTTATGATCAAGCATGTTTGAATGGGAAATTCGTGATCTCCCTTGGAAATGGGCACTGGTTGGGGGATAGCACTGCACGCGATATAGGAATGTCTCATGAAGAATTCCTTCAGAAGTTTGGAGCAGCCCTTATCCCCGCACCGGATGAAGGTGGAGAAAGAGGAGCCTGTGTTGCAGGAGGTTACTTGTGGGCTATCAGCAAATTTGCAAAGCATCCAAAATTGGCAGAAGAATTTATATATTACATTACTGGCTCAGAAGAATGGAATGTGGAAGGAAAAGGAAAGTATGGCATCCCAACAGTCAGTAGTGCTCTTCCTACTATTAAAAACCTTCCTTATCATGACCTAATAGAAGAAGCTCTTCGACACGCACATTTTAGACCGACTATACCAGAGTATCCAAAGATAGCACAGATAATTAGAGATGCTATCCAAAAGTACGTAATGAATTATGATAAAATGTCTGCAAAAGAAATCCTTGATGAGACAGCTGAAAAAGTAAACGAAATCTTAAAAAAATAACATATTGTAAGTAAAATTTAACGATGCCCTCTCAGGGGCATCGTTAAATTTTTCCAAAGAAAGGAAAAGTAAGAAATGAAGAAAAGATTTTCTAAAACAAAATATATTCCAATATTACTGATCTTACCTGCTATAGTAATGCTGTTTTTATTGATAATTTTTCCCTTGATATGGTCGTTTTTCACGAGCTTAAAGAGAATGACTTTGCTCGATCTGATGCTTCATAAGGGAAAATACATAGGCTTTCAGAATTATGTCAATATTTTCAAAGATTCGCTTTTCTGGAATTCACTGAAGAATGCCTTTATTTTTGTTGCTCTTTCAGTAATAGGACAAGTTGGGTTCGGTCTCCTCCTTGCCAGCATACTGCACGATAAATCCATAAAAGGACCTGGCATTTTTAGAGCAATATTTTTGATTCCCTGGATAATTAGTAGTGTTGTAGCTGCATATTCATGGACATATATATTTGATGCTAATCTTGGTTTTTTACCTGCTCTTGCTTACAACAATCCCATACTTAAATTTCTCGGTTTTGAAAGAAAAGATTGGTTAACAAATCCAAGTATTGTTATCTATATTTTAGTGGTGATAAACATATGGAAAGGAACAGCATTTTCTATACTCATGCAATCTGCAGGACTCCAAAGTATTCCAGATTCTCTTTATGAGTCCTCCGAAGTTGATGGAGCAACTACTCTTCAGAAATTTGTTTTTATAACCTTACCTCTCCTGATGCCATTCATACTTATCAATCTTATTATAACGACAATGATAACGTTCAATGTATATGACTTAATACTCCTTATAACTGGTGGGGGGCCAAACCATGCGAGTGAAGTTCTGAGTCTTTATATCTATAACAGAGGATTCTCGTGGGGCGATCTTGGTTATGCCGCTTCTTTGTCATTAGTTTTGCTAATCGTAAATCTCACTGTTACCGTGTTATATCTTGTGTTTCTGAGATCCAGGGAGACGAGTTAATGATGCACAGCAAAAAGAAGCGAACAAAGATTATTTTGGCTTACGCGGTACTGGCATCCTGGGGAATATTTAGCTTGTTTCCGCTTTTCTCTATGCTTTTGATAGCCTTGAAACCTAAGAATGCCTTTATGTCTTTTCCTCCAGATTACTTTTCGATAAGATTAACTTTAGATAACTTCATGACAGTCTTGAAAGATCCCAACTGGATAGGATATTATGGTAACTCCATCCTGATCGCTCTTTTGGCTTCCCTAATTTCGGTAAGTGTAGGTTCACTTGCTGGATTTTCTTTTGCGAGATACAATTTTAGAATGAAATGGTTTTTAATGGTTTTTATCCTTGCACTTCAGATGATCCCAACTGCATCAATAATTATCCCCTTTTACAACATGTTTGGAGACCTAAGGCTTTTAGATACATACACGGTACTGATACTGGTAGATTCGGTGGGAACTATGCCATTTGTGATATGGTTAATGAGAGGTTATTTTCTAACGATACCCAGAGAACTCGAAGAGGCCGCGCTCATAGATGGTTGCTCAGGATTAAAAGCATTTTGGAAGATAGCCTTTCCTCTTGCTGCACCCGGAATGGCTGCATCAGTAATTTATGCGTTTGTACGAGCTTTCAATGACTACATAATTGCGAGAACTCTTGCAGGGAGTAAAATTGTTACGTATACAGTTGGCTTAACGATGTTTACAAACCAGTATGAAGGAATCAATTTAACCCTTATTTCTGCAGCATCTTTTAGTGCACTTATACCAATTGTTATAATGTTTGCACTCTTTCACAAGTATTTTGTGATAGGTATGACAGGTGGTGCCCTGAAGGGATGATCAGCAAAAGCAATTATATTCCTGGCGGATACAAAAGGCGTGAATTAAAGGGTTATCTACAATATGAAAAATATAGGTACAAAACGATATTTATCGATACAGCAAAAAATACTTCGATATTTAAGGATTCGCTTATAGATCTTTTGTACAGGGAAAATCTCTTAAAAAAATCTTCTTACCTCTATTATTATGATAAGTTGAAAGATCTGTTCTCTGATATAGAAGTCTTTGATAATCTCAGCGATGTGCAGGTATATTATAAGATTCATCTTTTAAGAAAAGAGTTTTTCGATGGTAACATAAATAATTATCTTGAGAAAAAGAGATTTGAAGACCTTGGTAAGCTCATGTTAAAGGCAAAGGAAATTCTAACGTTTGATGAATTGATAAAAGAGTCCATATATTACAATGT
>QNAT01000041.1 GCA_003641555.1 Thermotoga sp. | reverse complement strand
TGTGTTATCCATGTAAATGATAAACTAAAAGTTGCCCCCCCGAGTGAACTTTCTGCTATTCTGTAGGAACAAAGCAACAGAAGCAGGGAGGGAAAGAAGGAGATGTATGGGATGGTAACAAAGGAATATGTGAGGAAGAAGTATTTCGTAGATGGATGGTCGATACGCAAAATATCGCGTCGAGCAGAGATATCGAGGCGAACGGTGAGGAAGATGCTCAAATTCCCTCATTACCAACTGAATACGAATTTTCCCATAATCAAACTTTTTTGTCAAGAAAGGTTTGACTTATTTCTTTGCTATATTATACAATGGTAATATGAGAATTTGCTCATATTTTTAATAATCAGAATATATGAAGTTCTAAGTAGTTTATTTATGGCTTTTTCTGAAGCTTAATTTCTTATGAAGCTCTATTGAGTAGATTCTATCAGTAAGGAGGTGATAAATGGAAAGAATCAATGGTATTCAGCTTGAAAGAAACCAGATCATTTCTAAAAAAGGAGGAGAAGTAAATGAGAAAACTCGTTATTTTGCTTATGTTAGGGTTGTTGGTTTTCGTTGGCTTATCAGTTCCGGTTCTTGCAGAAGAAAAGGGTCCTGTTGCAGATAAGATCTATGTCAATGTAAGGATGTCAGAGGACGTAGGTATAAAGGATACTGCAGAAGGTATGACTGATATTTTCTTCTGGGGTGTTAATGGCCCACAGGTTTTAGGCCTTGATAAGGCAACGCGTGACAAGCTCGAAATATACTCCGTACCAGCTGGGTCCTGGTCTATTAACATAAATCCAATACCTAACAAGGCTCCTTATACCCTCAAAGTTGGGGATAAGGAATACTTCAACCCACTTGCTATCAAAAAGGTCAGATTTGCACTGAACTTTCTCATCAACAGAAAGTATCTCGTTGATGAGATCTTAGGCGGCTGTGGAGGACCTATGTTCACCATGGCAACTCCAGGACAACCAGGGACGTACAAGTACAATTTAATTGCCACTCGAATGGGAATGACTCCCGAAGGAGATGAGGAAAAAGCGCTGAATGACATAGAAGAAGCTATGGAGTCAGCTGCTGCTTTACCAGAAAACAAGGGAAAGTTGGTAAAGGGAGAAAAATGGTGGATGTTCAACAGCGAACCTGTAACCATTAAATTCCTGATCAGAGTGGATGACCCTCAAGGAAGGCTTAAAGAAGGGCAATATATATCTCAACAGATTGAGAAAGCAGGTATCAAAGTTGATAGACTTCTCTGGGATCGTGTCAAATGTATCAAAACATCATACTACTCAGATCCAAAAGACTACTTGTGGAATATGTACACCGAAGGTTGGGGAGCAGGTGCCACAAGGGCATTCTGGGAACATATAGTCTGTCAGATGTACGCTCCATGGTATGGTTACATGGCAGGTGGAGCAGATCCCGATCACTGGAATTACGAAAATGAAGAAATCACTAGATTAACCAAAAAAGCCTATACAGGTGACTTTCTTACTGAGAAAGAATACTGGGATATTATTCTTCCCGCTTTGAAAATGGGATTAGAAGATTCCTGTAGAATATACACCGCATATCAAGATCAGTACTACGTTGCAAATAAAGCACGCTTTAATAAGAGATTCTTATACGGTCTTGGAGATGGTTTGAACAGATGGACGAATATTTCCGCAGATACCAAGGACAAGATATTGAGAATCACTGAATTTTCTGCCAAAGGTGGATTGTTTATGTCAGCCTGGGACCCAGTAGGAACAGAAGGTTTCAACGATGTTTTCAGCCTCGTTCTGGAAGAGCCGTTGTACGACCAGGGCATGTTTGAAAGCCCCTCTTCTGCAATTCCTACTGCGCTAAGAACTGTTCCAAAGGACGTAGATACAAAGGTACACAAAGATGCTGCAACAGGAAAGGTCGTTGGAGATATTTCAGTTCCAACGAATGCTATAAAATATGACTCTGGCAAGAAAGCATGGATCAAAGTGGGTACTGGAGTGAAGGCAATGAGCAAGTGTACGTACAGCTTCCGATTTGGGAACTTCCATCATGGTCAACCCATGGGTATAGCCGATGTACTCTATGCTGAAGCCTTTATAAGGGAATGGATCACAAAAGATGGCGAAGATGATAAATATTACGATGCACCATACTCATCAAAGCTCACACCTGATGAAGAAACTATTAAAGGTTGGGTTCTTAACCCTGATGGTACGATAACTACGTATTTCGACTATAACTTCCCACCGAGTAAGGAAAGAGTTGCGAGTTGGGGAGCACCGTGGATCTCCGTTACTGCTGCAGGTCAACCCGTAGCAGTATCCTGGGAGATCACAGAGGCATTGGCAAAATTGGTTGTTGAAGGCAGTAAATCTGGTACGGTCTACAGTTTCAACCCCGATGTTGGGACAGAAGTAGACCTTTTAGCACCATCCTGCGTAAAAGACATAAAAGCGAAACTCGAAGAGATGAAAGAAAACAACTACGTCCCCGTATCCATAAAAGATTATGTCACAGTAGATGAGGCTAAGGCGAGATACGATGCGGCTATTAATTGGATAGATGAGCATGGACATGCCTTCATAAGTTGTGGCCCATACTACCTGGAAAAATACAATCCAACGACGAGTTTCATGCAACTAAATGCATTTAGAGATCCAACGTATCCGTTCACATCAGACTATTGGCCGAAGGCACTTGCGGCAACAAGATTGCGTATTGACAGCATTGATGTACCTGCTATATATCCTAAAGGAGAAGATATATCTGTAAAGGTTCGGGTATCTGAAGTATTGTATCCAGAAAATACGGCAAAGCTGGCAGAACACGGCTCTACAGCTGTTACTTTGATTACACCCACCGGGGAATTTTCTGATGATGCAAAATATGTGGAACCAGGATTGTTCGAGGCAACGATCCCCGGCGATACTACAGAAGATCTTGAATCAGGAACTTATCTGCTCTTGGCCAGTGCTTCGATGAAAGGTGCAGTACCTGGATCTGCATCTGTAAAGACAATTATATATTAGAATTATTGTAAGAATGAGGTAGTACCATCTTTTTTGAGGGTACTACCCTCTTTTTGTTAAATATATTGTTCGGTGATAATTTGTGGATGAGTAGTAATATTTTATGTTAGTAAAGAAAGGGATGCTGATTGTAATGTATTGGAGATATTGTGTTAAGAGGATCCTCTACGGAATTATGATCTACGTTATACTCATATTTATCTTTTCAACCCTTTTTAATGCGAAAATGGAAGAAACTGCAAGTGCTCAGATCGAAGAAGAGATACACGCTGAAGTGATGAACCTGAATCGGATGAAACCTGAAGAACTCATTCACTATATAGCTCAAAGGAGGAAGTACAAGGAGCACATTTATCACTTAGACAAGCCTATTCAAGAACGTATCTTATGGAGGGCGTTTGATACTCTTACGTTTAATTTCGGTAAATCGACCATAATAAAGTCATCTGCTGGAGAAAGAGATGTTTGGACTATTGTGGCTGAATGTGTACCCCGTACGATCCTTCTCTTTAGTGTGGCTATAGCTATAGATGTCATTTTGGGGTTATTGTTAGGTCTCAAAAAGGCGCAAAAGGCTGGGGGGATGATGGACAAAGGGACATCAGTAGCCACAATGGTTGTTTACGGTATGCCATCATGGTGGTTAGGAATGCTTATGATCATGTTCTTTTCTTATACAGTTAGGATTTTCCCATCAGGTGGATTGCATTCTGCACCTCCACCAACAGGTATAGCATATTATGCTGATATATTACATCACATGGGACTTCCAGTACTTACTCTGGTTATCATTGGTTTCTGGGGCAGAGCCTACCTTACGCGAAATATCGTATTGAGCACACTTCAAGAGGACTACATAATGTCTGCCCGAGCAAGAGGTATTCCAGAACGCAAAGTTCTATATGGACACACAATGCGAACGGCAGCCCCACCAATTGTAACTATGGCTTTACTTGCCCTTCTTGCTTCTGTGGGTGGCAATATTGTATTCGAGGGTATCTTCAGCTGGCCTGGCATGGGCAATCTGTACTGGATAGCTCTTGAACAGAATGATGTGCCAGTCCTCATAGGTAATCTTTCTGTTACTACTGCTTTGTATATCGGAGGATTGGTTACATTAGACCTTATATATGGATGGCTCGATCCCAGGATCAAAGTAGGTGGAAGGCGATGAGATGGGGTGATATCAAAGCGAGTTTCCGAGACTTCTGGAATGAATTCAAAAGGGTCAAATTCGGAATAGTCGGTTTGATCTTATTATTTGCGTTTATTATTATCCTCCTTGTAGAACCATATATAACACCCTTTCCTGATGCAAGTAGTAGATGGCGAGATATAACCTATTGGCAGGATAATCCGAATAGCGTACCACCTATATGGATAAATTGGTTTTCATCTAAAAAGCGTGCTCCTTCCACTACTTTGAAAGGACATGATTTCTCTGAAAAGCAAGTGGGAAAGATGAAGATCATAGAAACCATTTTTACTTACAATTATGCATATGACCTTCCACCAGTTGATATCATATTTCACGGCAAAATTAAGGGGTCTTCAACAATTATGTTATCATTAGAGAGACCTGATGGTTCGAAAGTCGATCTAGTTAGAAAATCGATATCAACAGGTGATAGAGGAAATGTAAGAGTTTCTATCGATAAAAACTCCAAGATAAAGGCATATAACTTCGGTTCTAGATACGATACACCGGAAAATAGAGCAAGACTAACCAGAGATATAGCAGAACCTACAAAGATATTGTTTGCTAAAGCAAAAAAAGGAATCCTAATAAACCCTGAGCCCTTAAAAGGTGCTTATAAAATAAAAGCAACTATCATTCTTCCAAATGAAAATTCTGCAATAGATAACCTCCATCTGTCGATTTCGGGGAGAGTTTCTGGATTATTAGGAACGGATAATTCTAAGAGAGATATATGGAGTGGCGTTATAGCCGGTATGAAATGGGCATTTCTCATTGGTTTATTGACTGCTGTGGTATCCGTTTCTGTAGGAGTCGTATATGGTGTTATGAGTGCATACCTTGGAGGATGGAAAGATTCCCTTATGCAGAGAATCTTCGAGATTTTCGTAAGTGTCCCTTTGCTTCCTGTATTGATAGTAATGAGCGCTGTTTTTAAACCCAACATCTGGATATTGATCGGTATGATGAGTTGTTTCTTCTGGGTAGGGCCTGTGAAAACTGTTAGAAGCATGGGACTCCAAATAAAAGAAGAGACTTATATCGAAGCTTCACGTGCTGTTGGAGCTTCAAGCGGAAGAATAATCTTCAAACACATGGTACCTTTACTCATACCATATGCCTTTGCCTCAATGGCCCTTTATGTCCCGAATGCTATTGTGTATGAGGCTACTATAAGTTTACTTGGTCTTGGAGATGCAACAATAGTTACCTGGGGACAGATATTACATGATGCTTTGACCGGTGGTGCCGTAATAAATGGTTTATGGTGGTGGGTCATTCCTCCTGGAATCGCCATAGCACTTATGGGAATGACCTTTGCATTCATAGGTTTTGCTATGGATACTATTTTACACCCAAAGTTGAGAACAAGATAATTGAGTTAGTTTGAGTTGCAGTTACGTGATTTGCTTTGAATTTTCATCAGACTTGAGGAAAGGAATGTTGATTTGCATGGATAAAGTTTTAGAAGTAAAACACTTAAAACTATATTATTTTACTCAAAAAGGTGTAGTTCGTGCAGTAGATGATATTTCATTTGACTTGAAGAAAGGTGAATCTCTTGGCTTAGTGGGAGAATCTGGATGTGGTAAGAGTACAACAGCCCTTGCTTTATTGAATATGCCTGCTCGACCGGGAAAGATCGTTGGAGGTAAAATTATACTGGACGGCGAGGATATAGTACCTCTTTCTGAAAACGAAATGAGAAAGAAAATAAGATGGGAAAAGATTTCAATGGTTTTCCAGGGTGCTATGAACTGCCTTACTCCAGTGTATACTGTCGGCAAGCAGATGATGGAAACTCTTCAAGAACATGGAGAAATGGATTCTATTCAAGCGAAAAAACGTATATTGAAGTACATAAATTTAGTTGGCTTATCCGAAGATGTGATACGTAGGTACCCTCATGAACTTTCTGGAGGAATGAAACAGCGTATAGTTATAGCTACAGCCCTGTTTTTAGAACCAGAGATCGTGATCTGCGACGAACCCACTACTGCTTTGGATGTCGTAGTGCAAGCCCAGATAATCAATCTTATGAAAGAACTCAAGCAAAAGCTGGGCTTATCACTTATTTTTATAACTCATGACCTTGCTACTGAGGCGGAAGTTGCAGATCGCTTGGTGGTTATGTATGCTGGTAAAGTTGTGGAAATAGGGACAAACGAACAAATCTACGGAGAACAAGGCCCTGCCCATCCCTACACACAAAAGCTCTTAAAAGCAACCCCAAGGCTTCATGAAAAAGTAAATGAATTAGCCTTTATTCCAGGGGCACCCCCTGATTTACTCGATCCTCCTTCGGGATGTCGATTTCATTTAAGATGTTCAGAAGTTATGGAAAAGTGTAAGACAGAAGAACCAGCCTTAGTTGAGATTGAGCCCAAACATTGGGTAGCATGTTGGAGGTGTCAACATGGATAATGTAATAGTTAAAGTTGAAAATCTCAAGAAGTGGTTTCCCATAAGGCGAACCATCGGAGAATTATTCAGGCATGAGCAAAAATGGGTGAGGGCAGTTGATGGAATCACATTTAGTATTGACAAAGGGAAAATATTCGGGCTTGTTGGTGAATCTGGCTGTGGTAAAACCACCACAGGAAAATTGCTAATGAAACTTCTAGAGCCCACTGGCGGAAAGATCATGTTCGAGGGAAAGGATGTAACACATCTTGAACCTGAAGCGCTTAAAAAATATCGAAGAAGTGTTCAAATGATCTTTCAGGATCCTTATGCATCTATGAATCCGAGATTTCGGGCTCGCGATGTACTTGAAGAACCGTTGATCATACATCATATAAGCGAAGATCGAGCTGAGCGAGAAAAACTCGTTTCTCGGGCCCTTGAAGAAGTAAGACTCATACCACCTGAAGAATTCATGAGTAGGTTTCCTCATATGCTGAGTGGTGGTCAACGACAAAGGGTTGCCACTGCGAGAACTTTGATATTATCACCGAGCATGATAGTAGCGGATGAACCGGTTTCAATGATCGACCTATCCACTCGTGCTGAAATACTTCATATGATGAAAGCAGTACAAAGAGAATTGAATTTAACTTATCTATATATTACCCATGACCTTTCTACAGCTCGATATTTTACAGATCAAATTGCTGTTATGTATTTAGGAAAGATAGTGGAGATGGGTGAATCAGATGAAATAATTGATCATCCTGTTCATCCATATACGAAAGCATTGATCGCAGCAGTGTGCGAACCTGTCTCAGGCAAAGTCAACAGGATAAAAGAAGTCCCAATCAAAGGAGAAGTTCCTTCGGCTGAGGATATTCCCAGGGGTTGTAGATTTCATCCACGATGTGTTTATGCCAGGACTCAATGTTGGAAAGAAGAAGAGCCACAATTAGTTGAAGTCTCCTCTGGACATTGGGCTGCATGTCGTATATTTGCTTAAATCTATACTATTCTTCCACGACAAATAAGGAAAATTTATAAGGGCACGGTGCAACGAGATTCGGGGTTATAACGAAGATCATCATACCACTTTCTTTACCTGTTTTGGTTACAGTCTACATCTATGCGTTTATGATCGGATGGAACGAATATATGTTTGCATCCATATTCTTACGAGGTCTTCCAAAGTTGTATACACTTCCATTTGGACTTAACTCAACTTTGCCAGACAAAAACTCAAAACTTCAATAATCACCGTAATCCTGGTGATTTTTTCAAAAAGACGTAATTACTACATCTTCGTTATCCGTTTAGGCGTCTTTATCCCCAGTTTCT
>QNAT01000040.1 GCA_003641555.1 Thermotoga sp. | reverse complement strand
CATTCTATCTGCCACTATTCTTGCTACTGTGCTTTTTCCACTACCAGCTGGGCCATCTATAGCTATTACTTTCAGATAGGAACTATCCTTCAAAATTCCAATTTCCTCACTTTAGAGCCGAATCGAGATCATCAAACATATCGAATACCATATCCAGCTTAGTTAATTCAAATACCTTTTTTAAATTTGGTTTAAGAGAAATCAACTTCATTTCTTTATTTTCAGTTTTCACATGTTTCAAAATTGAAACTAAGGAACCAAGTCCTGCACTGTCTACATAATCAACATTAGAGAAATCTATGATCACTTTTTCTCCCTCTGGTATAGATTCCAGGACCCTGGCTTTGAAATCAGATACATGATAAGCGTTTATCTCTCCTTTCGGATAAATTATTACAGCACCATCCCTTTTTTCTACCTCCACGTTGAAATCATCCATAAATTCCCGGGTTTTTTTACCCTTCACCTCCTGATAAAAATATGTGGGATATGGTTTTTCCCTATGTTTCACACTTGTAACAGATTATAACACATATACGTTTTCTTTATTACCCTTTATTTTTCCTGTAACATTCTTCGTATCGAAAACGAGAGGAGAATAGGCAATGACTTTTTCATAGTCGACGTTTGTATGCATCGTCGTGATTACAACTGCATCAACTGTCTTCAATATATCTTCATTGAGATTCACACTCTCATACATCTTCTCATCTTCTTTATTCTTAAATCTCGATATATATGGATCGTGATACAAAACCTCTGCCCCATGCTTTTGCAATTCCTTCCATACCATAAGAGCAGGAGACTCTCTGATATCATCTACGTCCTGCTTGTATGCTATGCCTAACAGCAAGACCTTCGCCCCGTTCAAGCACTTTTTCCTTTCGTTCAACAATCTCATCAGCTTCGATACCACAAATTCTGGCATAGAATCGTTTATCTCACCTGCCAATTCTATCAATCTCGTATGATAATCGTATTCTCTTGCTTTATAAGTCAAATAAAAGGGATCTATTGGAATACAGTGTCCACCCACGCCTGGGCCGGGATAAAATGCCATAAATCCATAAGGCTTTGTTTTGGCAGCCTCTATAACTTCCCATATGTTTATATCCATCCTATCACATACTATTGCCATTTCGTTGGCAAGTGCTATGTTCACTATCCTGAAGGTATTCTCCAGAATCTTTTCCAATTCTGCTACCCTTGGAGTTGAGACGACAAACACATCGCTTTCAAGGATACTTTCATAAAGTGCTTTTGCCAGCTCTGAACATTTTGGAGTTACTCCTCCCACTACCTTTGGGATATTCTTCGTGTGATATATCTTGTTACTCGGGTCTACCCTTTCTGGACTGAATGCCAGATAGAAATCTCTTCCCACCTTAAGTCCTGTGGATTCGAGAATCGGCAACACCACTTCTTCCGTGGTACCTGGATACGTCGTGGATTCGAGAATAACAAGTTCATCTCGATGAAGGTATTTTGCTATTTCCTTCGTAGAATTAATGATATAGGTCAGATCAGGTTGTTTGAACTTATCCAGAGGTGTGGGAACACATATCGTAACCGTATCCACATCCTTCAAAAACGAATAATTCCCGGTAGCCCTAAGTTTATCTCTGGCTACAAGCGCTTTGAGATCGAAATCAACAACATCCCCTATGTAATTCTCACCTTTATTAACTTTATCTACTTTTTCTTTCTGAACATCAAAACCAATGACATCGTAACCTGCCTTCGCTTTCTCCACAGCCAGAGGCAGTCCAACATAACCCAATCCTATTACTCCAACCGTAGCAGTTTTATTTTTGATCTTTTTCATCAGATCCATCATCGCCATTTCTGCCTTCCTCCTTTAGTTTTGTGACACTCCAGAAAGCAAGCCGTCACGGTTTTCCTTGCGCTTCTGTGCCTCTGTAGCAATTTATTGATTTTCTATAACTTTTAAACATCGTGGACATAGATCTGAATCATAAGAAGGATCGGGAACATCAAAATATCTCCAACATCGAGGACATTTCTTACCAGTAGCATGTACAGTCTTCACGAAGACCTCTTCTCCTTCGTACATATTGTTTATAGGTGTTTTCAATATTTCTACCTGCGATACGATGAAAACTTTATCCAGAATACCTTCAAAACGCTTTAAGACATTAAACGCTGTTTCGCTTTTCGACACAATATAAACCTTTGCATCCAGTGAATGCCCTATCGAACCTGCTTTTCTCGCATCTTCAAGAGATTTTGAAACATCTTCTCTTATCTTCATCAAATAGGAAATCTCTTTGACTTCGTCCACATTTATGTAGTCTTCATTATGTTCCGGCATCTCTTCTACCTGTATCGTTCTGTATCTCTTAATAGATGACGGAAAGTAGGAGTACATTTCTTCCGAGGTAAATGTCAATATCGGTGCTATTAATTTCGTAATAGATATGAATATTTCTAACAAAACTGTTTGCGCACTTCTCCTGGCTTTAGAATCCGCTTTCTCCACATATAACCTATCTTTCAATATGTCCAGATAAATAGAACTCATCGTAGTGGTACAGAAATCGTATACCTTGTGATAAACCTTATAGAATTCGTAATTATCACAATCTCTTAGAACATCTTTTATCAACATATGCAATTTACCAAGTGCCCATTTGTCAAGGTATTCGAGTTCTTCATATCTCACAGCATCCTTTTCAGGGTCGAAGTCATAGAGGTTACCGAGGAGGAATCTTACAGTATTCCTTATCTTCCTATACGCTTCTACAAGTCTATGTAATATCTCTGTAGATATGTTGACATCGTTCCTGTAGTCAGATGAAGCTACCCACAATCTTAACACATCTGCTCCATATTTATTAACAATTTCTCCTGGGTCCAAAACATTGCCAAGCGATTTCGACATCTTGTTTCCCTCTATATCCATGATGAATCCATGTGTTAAAACGGTTTTGTAGGGTGCTATACCAGTTTGGGATACGGAGATCAACAGAGAAGATTGAAACCAACCTCGATGCTGATCGCTGCCCTCTAAATACATATCTACCGGGAATCCCCAACCTTCCAGACCTGCGACAGCATTGTAGGAAGAACCAGAATCTATCCACACGTCCATTATATTCATTTCCCTTCTAAAATGTGTCCCACCACATTTGGGGCATTTCAACCCTGGTGGGGTCAGATCTATGGAAGTATCAAACCAGATATCGGAACCTTTCTCCTCGATCACCTTTCGGGCGTAGTCTACAGTTTCTGGAGTCAGGATCGGCTCTCCACATTCAGTACAATAGAATGCAGGGATCGGTATTCCCCAGGGTCTTTGTCTCGATATACACCATTCCAATCTATCCTCAACCATTGATCTCATTCGATTTTTGCTCCATTCTGGAACCCATTGTACTCTCTCGATCTCTTCGAGAGCCTTCTCCCGTAGACCTATCCTGTCTATATCTATAAACCACTGAGGGGTAGCACGGAAGATAATGGGATTCTTACACCTCCAACAATGTGGGTAAGAATGAGTGTAAGCTTCGTAGTAGACCAGATATCCGCTTTCTTTTAGGTCCTTTATTATCACATCATTTGCATCTTCTACAAACATTCCAGCATATTTACCCGCATCTTTTGTAAAGATACCTCCATCATCAACAGGAGATAGCACTGGTAAGTTGTATCTTAAAGAAGTTTCGTAATCTTCCGCTCCATGACCCGGAGCTGTATGCACACAACCAGTTCCTGTATCCAGTGTAACATAATCTGCAAGTACGATCACAGATTCTCTATCCATGAATGGATGCAGCGCCTTTTTTCCTTCCAGAGATTTCCCTTCTACACGCTTTACAACAGTGTAATCTTTTATTTTTGCTTTCTTCATAACATCGCTTACGAGTTTATCAGCTATTATCCACGTTTCCTCACCGTTAACCTCCACATAATCATATATGAAATCAGGATTCACTGCAACTGCAACATTTGCTGGCAATGTCCATGGAGTTGTGGTCCATATTACTATGAAAATGCTCTTCTCATTTTTCATCTGCATTTTAACGTATATAGAAGGAGAAACGTGGTCATGATATTCTATCTCAGCCTCTGCAAGGGCAGTTTTACAATGAGGACACCAATATATAGGTTTCGTCTTCTTATACACTGCTCCTTTTTCAACAAAAGAACGAAAGGCCTCCAATACCTTTCCTTCATAGTGAGGTAAGAATGTTAGATAGGGTTTATCCCATCTTCCTCTAACACCAAGACGCATGAATTCATCGCGCTGGATCCTCACATATTTCTCGGCATATTCTCTACATAGTTTCCTTATAGACAATGAAGTCATAGACTTAGCTTTTTCACCCAGAGAAGTTGTAACCCTATGCTCTATCGGAAGGCCATGCGTGTCCCACCCTGGAACATAGGGAGAACTATAACCTTGCATTGTTTTATACTTCACCACGATATCCTTTAATATCTTGTTGAATGCAGTTCCCATATGAATATCACCGTTAGCATATGGTGGGCCGTCGTGAAGAACGAATTGTTTTCTATTATCACGTTGTTTTTGAACATAATCGTATAGAGATATGCCCTTCCAGTAATTGAGAAAGTCTAATTCTTTTTTTGGAAGATTCGCCTTCATCGGAAACTCAGTAGAAGGTAGATTGAGTGTTTTCTTGTAATCCACTACTTCATTATCCCCTTTCACTCAGAAGATTTTTTATCTGTTCCTTTATTATATTCAGATCTGAAGATTTCACTATATAATCATCCGCAGCCCAGGAGGATAGATCATCTCTGTAATTGCTGTATGCTGTCACAAAAACTATACGAACGTTTTTCCCCATCTCCCTGATCTTTCCTGCAACTTCTAAACCATTCATGTCTGGCATTTCTATATCCAACGTTACCAGATCGAAATCCTCTTTGCTCAACATATCAAGCGCGTCTTTACCATATGAAACAGCAGTAACATCGTACCCCTCATCCTTCAACGTTTCTTCGTAAAGTAATCTGACGTTATCTTCATCCTCCACTATTAAAATCTTTTTAGCCATTTTCTGGCCCTCCTTTCTTTGGGAACTTTATGACAAATTTCGTTCCTCTTCCCACCTTACTCTCGACTTCTATCTTACCATTATGTTCATCCTCTATGATCCTTCTCACTATAGATAGTCCTAATCCAGTACCGTAAACCTTAGTCGTATAGAATGGTGCAAATATCTTCTCCTCAACCTCTGGAGATATAATCTTACCAGTGTTCCATATGGAAAATCCAACATTCCTCTCATCTTCAAACGATTCTACACGAATCACTCCACCAATCTCTACAGCTTCTAAAGAATTCTGAACGAGATTTATTATACACTCTTTTATTGCTTCTGCATTCATTAATGTCATTTTCTTTCCTTCCAGTATTATCTCGGGTCTAACAGAACGCTCTTCGAACTTATCTGTATATAGATTGATAACATATTTTATCACATCATTAAGATCTACATATTCAAATTTTCCACCTACAGCAGTTCCTCCTTTGGCTACCATCAATGCCTCATTCACTACCCTTTCAAGTCTCTTTACCTCAGATGAAATGATCTCAAGATACTTTTTGTTATCCGGGCAAGAATTCTTTTCCAATAATCTGTTCGCGAATCCCCCTATAACAGATAACGGGTTTCTGATCTCATGTGCAACCCTTGCGGTCATTTCTCCCAAAACTGCTAATTTTTCCTGTCGTCTAAACTCCTCTTGCAGTTTCTTCTCATTTGTAATATCCGCTATTATTAATATAATTCCACTTATATCTGTTCTATTCTTATTCCACAGAGGTGTCACCTTCACATCCAGAAATATACGATCTTCATCTCTCCTCTGAATACTATATTCATTTAATTCTATAGGTTCTTTAAGGGTTAAAACCTTATCTACAAGAGGAGTTATATCACTTAAAGAAGGTAAAGCTTCTTCGAATTTCGCGTTCAGTGTGCTGCTACGCTTTTTATTGAAGATGCGCTCGGCTTCTTTATTCCAAAACTTTATCATATGAGTTTCATCTAAAACTATTATTGCTATATTCACACCCTCAACTATGTTCTCATTAAACTCCTTAAGATACCTTATGTACTCATTACGGCTCTCCAACTGCGCTTTCTTACTTTTCAGAGAATCGTAGTTTCTAATCGCTTCGATCGCCAGGCCTGCCTGTGTGGAGAATAAGCGTAATATCTCTACATTTATGTTTGTAAAAGGCTGCCGAGTAATGTAATTATCAACCACAACCAATCCTACGGTATCATACCTTGCGACCAATGGAAAGATAACGAATTCATCAATATGAAGGATATTCACAAAATAGCTGTATTTGCCTGACTCTCTTTTGACCATTTCCGGTTTAACATGTATAACCTCTTTATTTTCTACCGCTCTTTTGATGACCTCATTTTTTTCATAATCGAGTTGCAATTCCCTGGCACGCAGATTCAAAGGAGAGTCCATATTTACTCGCGATGCTTCAGATCTCAGAAAATCTGATAATCTCTTGAACTTCCCGCTTTCCATATCGACTTCTGTCCATATATGTGTTACATCTTCCCCTTCGGCGGGTCCTACCCACATAGTACCTCGAAAATGAGTATCGTTTTCTTTCAAGAGGAGAAGAGCTCTGTTATATCCGAGTCCTTTCCCTGCAGTTATACCTGTTAGCATGACTTTCATCAACTCTGTAGATGAATATACAGAACGCATAGCTTCGTTCACTTCATTCAATATGCTGAGCTGATTGACTCTCTCTTCTTCTTCCTTTCTCAATCTTTTCAATCTTGTATTCTCTTTTTTGAGTTCTTCATACAACTTTTCTATTTTAACGTTGAGGGAGATTCTATTAGCCATATCATTTAATAAAGCCTCATCAAAAGAATCGAAATGTTTATACGGCCTATAATCACTACTCTCTGCCTTGTTTGCGAGTAATATCACTCCTATTACTCTATCGCCATCTAACAACGGAGCAACTATTGCTGACTTCACTTTGGGGGTAATTATATCCTGCGTAGGTTGAACCTCAGTATCCTTACCTGTGTAAAGTAAGGAACTCTTATTTTGTGCAGCAATACCTATCAATCCATGTCCATCTAAAATTTCTTTTTGCATAATACCCTTTTCATCTATACCTTCCTTGAATGCAAATCTCAGTCGATCCCCTTCATGAAGCCATATCATAGCGATCTCAGCCTCAAAGATCTCTTTCAATATCTTAAGTGATTCTTTATATAATTCATCTATTCCTTTTGCCTCAGATATTGTCTTTGCCAGCTTTTCAGATGCCGATAGTTTTTTATTCGCATCTATCAACATCTTGTGTTCTATCATCATTTCCATTATATGAGATATTCCATAAAAGAGTTCTTTTAATTCCTCTATACTTTCTTCAGACATATCTTCTTTATCTTGACTCAGGAGTATAGTCAGGCCGATGATCCCTGAGGAATTGATCATGGGTATCAATATCATAGATCCTCTCTGTTCTTCAACGATTTTACTGATAGGTTCTGATGGGCTCAAATTTTGAAGAGATACATTCTTTATGTCTTTTCTCTCAAAACATTCTTTGAGTACATCACTTTCATCCAACTTCAATTTGAACTTACCTTTACGTTCATCTGTGGGATAACTTCCTATCATTCTGAATAGATGCCGTGTTTCTTCAAAAGAAAATATAAATGTCCTATTCATCTTGAATTCTTTGCTTAAGGTTTTTGCTAAGACATCAGATCTCTGATATATACTGTCTCCCCCCCCGAAGAATTCCAATATCTTAAGGGTAATTGTTGATTCGTCCAGTTCTTTACTCGCACTCACATGAATTCACCTCTTAACATACACTTCCGAATAATTTCATCATCTCTTCTTCCATATGCTCAATATGGGTACCTTTCCAATAGATTCTCCCGCATTTGGGACAAGTGTAAAACCGTTCGTGCGTTGAATAGGTATATTCAGGCACTTTCCCCCTTACGAATT
>QNAT01000039.1 GCA_003641555.1 Thermotoga sp. | reverse complement strand
ATTCGGGGGTCTGCTCTTAGTTCATGATTTCATTCATAACATAGGTAAGGAAACGAAGATAGGATTCGGGTTGGAATATCTACCGTTCAGCAGCTTCAGAGGTAATGCAGTATGGTTTGCAACGGGATTGCTCTCATACAACGTGGCGGTAGCGATGAATATTTGCTGAGATGATTTCGAGGTTTTACTGAATTTTTGAAAAAGTGCAGACAAATTTTATGAGTTTATCCTCTTTTTGGTTTCTATCCGGGATTTTGGGATATATAAAATAGTTGACATTTTTTCTATTTTTATATATAATTGAAAAAGATCGATTGATGTTTTAGGGAGGGAAAACCGTGATATCACCTGAAGAACGTAAGAAAAAGATACTTGAAATGCTTTCTATCGAGGATAAGGTGGAAGTTAACGAACTTGCCGAGTTGTTTGATACCAGTAGAGTTACCATAAGGAATGATCTGCGCGAATTGGAAAAAGAAAAGAATTGGATCAAGAGGACGTATGGAGGAGCTATTGTACAGGGACGCAGCAAAGTAGAGATGAATTTTACTCAGAAAGAACGTAGGAATATAGGAGAAAAGCAATGTATTGCAAAGAAGGCTATTGAATTCATCCATTCCAACGAAAGTATAGTTTTAGATTCTGGGACCACTACGCTGCAGATAGCAAAAGAACTTAAAAAACTCTCTTTCGAAAGACTCACTGTCGTTACTAATAATCTGCTTATAGCTACTGAACTGGTGGATTTACCCTTCGTCGAGTTAATAGTTACTGGAGGGGTCAAAAGAGAAAACAGTTACTCCCTAATAGGCCCGCTTGCTGAAGCAACTCTAAACGGAATTCACGCGGATAAGGTATTTCTTGGAACAGCAGGATTTTCTAATACAGGAGAATTCATGACACCAAGCGTTTTAGAAGCTGAGGCCAAGCGGAAGATGATGGCGATATCAAATGAGAGAATTGTAGTGACCGATTCAACTAAATTCGATAAGATCTCATTTGCCATATTTGCTAAGGCTGATGAGATCGATTACGTAATAACAGATAAGGGAATAAATAAGGATACTCAGCAACTTCTGGAGGATAACGGTGTGATCAATATCATATGTGATAAATAGAAAGGAGATATTGTGATGTTGGATGTTATTGGTAATTCTGAAACTTTTAATGGAAATGATATCATTGCGATCAGAATGAAAGATGGTGAATCCTTTCTGGATTCCCTAAAGGAAGTTTTCGAAAGGTATTATGTTAATTCAGGTATAATACTTGGTGCTGTAGGAATGCTGAAAGATGTGACCCTTGGATATTTCAACGGGAAGGCTTATCTGAAAACGGAGATCAAAGAACCCTGTGAACTCGTTTCCAGTCAGGGGAATGTTGCTCATGATGAAAAAGGAGAACTCATAGTTCACGTTCACGTTTCTCTGGCAAGGGAAAGTAAAGAGATGATCGGGGGGCATTTAGTACAGGGAAAGGTTAGCAACACTGTTGAGATGTTCGTACTCAAGTTGAGTGATGTGGACCTCTTGAAAAAACCCCAGGAGACTGATATCCCACAGCTTTTTCCAGGATTGAGAAGATAAGTATGGGAGATCTGGCCATGATAGATGAAATTAAGAAGTGCTTGCCTTCTGGGTATCATGTCTATGAGCGTTCGATTCAGAAAGCAGGTAAAAAAACGTTCGCTATGGTGGAGAATCCCAAACATGAGAAATTTCTTTATGTATCTGGAGAACAGCCGAGCGAACTTCAAAAAGGTAAGAGGATAGATAAAGGGGTTCTTTACCCACTCATCTCTGAAAATGCCTTTGCTCTATCGCAATATTTATCCTACCTGAAACCCAGGCCTCTTGGTGTAAATGGGCCGTCATTTGGCTTCGGTGATAGACTTGGTGTGGCTACTCCCGGGCATGTCCGATCCGTTCGTTCGCGAAGCATAACACCTGTATTTGCTCAGCAATCGATCCGCGAGTTAAAGAGAACAAAACGAGTTCCTGAAGAGGTTATGGCCTCAGCTATGTGGGGAGTATTTCAAGAAGGATATAAAAAAGGCTTCGGTGCCGATGCCGATCACCTGAAGACACCTGAAGATGTGGAAAAAGTTGTCCCTGTTGGATTTACTATGTTCACCTGTGATCCGAGTGACTACGTGAATGGACGAGCTGCAACGATGTCTTCTGAAGAATTAAAAAGAGAATTTGAAGATATAGAAGATCATACGGGGATCGTGAATCGATATGGAGATAGAAAATTCAAAGCCGGCCGTTTGCAATTGGAATTTTCTGAAAAAGAACTCATGCGTGCAGTAGTGAAATACTATAGAGCAATTAAACACGCAGAAAAGATGTACCAGATAATTGAATCCAGAGTAAAAGGGGAATTTGACTTTGAACTTTCAATAGATGAAACTGATGAACCAACTACTCCAAAACAACACCTTTTTATTATCAATGAATTGAAAGATGCAGGAGTAAAGATCACTGGTATAGCACCGCGATTCGTGGGGGATTTTCAGAAAGCAATTGATTATATAGGTGATCTCGATGAATTTGCGAGACAACTCGAAGCCCATGTAGAAATTGCTCAAACGTTTGGACCATATAAGATCAGTGTTCATTCTGGAAGTGATAAATTCAGTATTTATCCACTGATCAAGAAATACTGTGGCACACTTTTTCATGTTAAGACCGCTGGAACCAGTTATCTGGAAGCATTGCGATTGATAGCAGGGATTGAACCAGAATTTTTCTCTCGCATCTTTCGCTTTTCTCTTGAGAGATTCGAAGAGGAGAGGAGATCTTATGCCATGACAACAGATATATCGAAGATCCCAAATGTCGATGAATTGCCAGGAGAAAGATTGCCAGAGCTGTTAGAACAAAACGATGCACGGCAGGTTCTTCATGTTGCCTATGGTTCCGTATTAACTACTAAGAATGAAAATGGTGATTATACCTTCAAAGACGAGTTGATGAGGATACTGAAAGAACATGAAGAAGAATATGAGGAGTTATTAGTCAAGCATTTTGCAAGGCATCTCGCTCCATTGAGCATATCCCTTTAGTGCATTACAAGATAGTAACTATTCAGCCGCAAATTAACACAAATGGGTTCGATGTGCAATTCATAATTCATTTATTAAGGGAGGCATTTGAAAAATGGGTAATCTGGATTTGTTTAGTCTCGAAGGTAAAACTGCAGTGATCACTGGAGGAGCTGGGGTTTTGGGTTCTGAAATCGCTATAGGATTGGGAAAAGCTGGCGCCCAATTGGCAATAGCAGATATCATATCTACGAAAGAGATAATAGAAAGAGCAAAAAAAGCAGGGATTAAAGCAAAAGGATATTTCATAGATGTGATGGATCCGAAGAAGATCGAAAAATGTGCAAAAGAGATCATGAGTGATTTAGAAAAGATAGATATATTGGTCAATTGTGCTGGAGGAAATAGTAAGAATGCAACTACTTCTGAAGAATTGAGTTTTTTCGATCTTCCCCTGGATGCCCTTGAGAAAGTGGTAAGTCTCAATCTATTTGGTGGTGCTATTCTACCCGCTCAGGTATTCGGAAAGATAATGATGAAAAATGAGGATGGCGGCTCTATAATAAACATATCTTCCATGAACGCATTTCGCCCTTTGACCAGAATACCTGGTTACTCGGCAGCAAAGGCAGCTGTAAGTAACTTTACACAATGGTTAGCCGTTCATCTCACTCAGGAATATAACAGAAAATTGAGGGTAAATGCCATAGCTCCTGGTTTCTTTTCTACAAAACAGAATAAATATCTCTTATGGACAGAAGAGGGAAAATTGAGTGAAAGGGGTAAGACCATAATTGCTCATACTCCCATGGGTAGATTTGGAGAACCAGAAGAACTCATTGGTACATGTATCTGGCTTGCTTCCGATGCATCCAGGTTCGTTACAGGAACAGTTGTTCCAATAGATGGCGGTTTTAATGCATTTTCAGGTGTCTAATTATCATATCATAGTGGTTATTGAGGTTTTGGAATGAAGTTTTCTATTTGTCTGGATACATTTCTTGAAAGAAGAACGTTGAAAGAATTGTTGGGCGAGATAAGGGAAAAAACAGATTTTGAATTCGTTGAATTCTGGGATTGGAGAGATAAGGATTTGAAATCGATAAAGAATATGGGATTCAAAATCTCAAATTTCAGTGGCAATCGTAGATTTAGCCCCTCAACTACCAGATGGAAAGAGTTTGGAGAAGAGATGTCGGTTACTTTAAAAATAGCGAGTGAATTCGGGGTTCCTTATGTTATGTTGCTGTCCGATGCTCTCAATTCAGATGGATTTGTTTCTCCATCTAATTTATCCAGGGAAAGGCGATTGATGAACGTTTACGATAATCTTCTTAAGGCAACCAGATTGGCAGAAGATAAAGGTATCATATTAGTCCTTGAAATGCTGAATTCTGTGAAAGATCACAGAGGATACACTCTCGATTCCTGGGAGACGACAAGAGATTTAGTAAGTGCCATAAATTCGAGCCATTTGAGGATTTTACTCGATATATATCATCTGCAGATGCAGCAAGGAAACATAATAAATACCATTAAACGTGATATAGAATACATAGGATATGTACATGTGGCTAACCCCCCCGCTGAGATGTGAACCCTGGGAAGGAGAGTTGAATTACATATACATATTGAACGTGTTTGAACATATAGGCTATTCAAGTTTTGTAGGATTTGAATTCTTTCCATCGAAAGAATTCAAAATGAGCAAGTTATGGAATTGGTGCAGATCATCATTTTGAAAGGAGTGAGGTAAGATGGCAGAAAAGATGAAAGCAGTAAGGATCAATGCAAAGTGGGATCCAAAACCGAATTTCGTTTTGGGCAAAAAAGATGTGGACGGAAAATTGACGTACCTGGGTAGTCAGGTTTGGCGTTACCCTGAAGTTAGAGTTGAGGAGGTAGATGTCCCGAAGATCGAAAGATCTACAGAGGTGATAATACAAGTAAAGGCTTGTGGAATATGTGGTAGCGATGTTCATATGGCACAGACTAACGAAGAGGGATACATATTCTATCCTGGATTAACTGCTTTTCCCACCACTCTTGGTCATGAATTCTCTGGTGTAGTAGTGGATGCAGGCAAAGAGGCGGTGAACAAAAGAACAAATGAGAGATTTGAAATGGGGGAGCCAGTCACAGCCGAGGAAATGTTCTGGTGCGGCCATTGTAAACCCTGTGCGGACGGCTTTCCAAACCATTGTGAAAATTTACAAGAATTGGGATTCACCACAAATGGGGCATTTGCCAGATATGTAAAAGTAGATGCAAAATATATATGGAGCCTGGTAGAACTTGAGAAGCGGTATAGTGGTGATAAACTCTTTCTGGCAGGCAGTGTAGTGGAGCCAACATCCGTTGCATACAATGCTGTTATAGAAAGAGGAGGAGGCATAAGGCCAGGGGAAAACGTCGTTATATTAGGAGGAGGTCCTATCGGTCTTGCTGCGATAAACATTCTCAAGCATGCAGGAGCGGGTAAAGTCATACTCTCAGAACCTGCCGCAGCGCGTGCGGAATATGGGAAAAAGATGGGGGCAGATTACGTAATAAACCCAATAGAGGAAGACTTCGCAGATAAAGTTCTGGAGTATACGAACGGTATGGGAGCCAGTATATACCTGGAGGCTACTGGACTACCTCAGATCGTCTTTCCGGACATAGAAAAGGCAATATGGAATGGTAAAGCACTGAATTCTACAGTGGTTATTGTCGCTCGTTCGGATAAGAAGATCCCGTTGACTGGTGAGGTGTTCCAGGTTAGAAGGGCATCTCTGGTTGGTTCCCAGGGTCATTCTGGACATGGGACATTCCCAAACGTCATCAGTTTGATGGCAAGTGGTATGGATATGACTACTGAGATAACGAAGAAAGTACCGTTGGAAGAGATACCTGAAAATATAAAGTTGTTACAAACCGATAAGACGAACGTGAAGATCACGGCAGTGATGTGAGGGGCTGGGATATAGTGGATACTATGTTAGGAGTGGTATTCAAAGGTGAAGGCAAATTTTCACTGGAACAGAGACCTGTACCGAAGTGTACCAGGGCGGACGATGTACTAATAGAGGTGGAGTCTGCGAGTATTTGTGGTACCGATGTTCAAATATTGAAAGTCCCTCCTGGCCACCCCGCAAATGAAGATGTGATACTCGGACATGAATACACCGGTAAGGTTATAGAGGTGGGCGAAGCAGTGACGAGTGTTGAGGTAGGTGATAGGGTCGTTATCGATCCGAATATCACATGTGGGACCTGTAGATATTGTAAGATCGGACAACCGAACATGTGTGAAAACATGACGACCCTTGGAATATTTATAGATGGAGGTTTCGCTAAATACAACGTTGCTCCTCAAAAGGCACTTCATAAGATTCCCTCCACCCTTCCTTCGGAGATCGCTGTGTTCGCAGAGCCCTTATCCTGTGTGGTTAACGGCATCCAAAAGATACGACCTGCGGCAGGGGAGAGTGCAATTGTATTAGGTGCAGGCCCCATAGGTTTGTACTACACAGCTCTGCTTAAGGCTTCTGGATTGAAGGTTATAGTCTCCGAGATATCTGAGTTCAGGAGTAAGTTTGCCAGGAAGATGGGAGCAGATGTAATAGTAAATCCTCAAGAGGAATCTCTTGAAAAACGAGTTATGGAAGTGACGGAGATAGGAGCGGATATCGTTGTGGATGCCGTGGGTATCCTCTTGCCCGATGCGTTGACTTTAGTAAGGCGAGGAGGTAGAATACTGGCATTCGGCATGAACAAAGCAGTCGAACAGCATCTTCATCAATACGATATAACGAGAAAAGAAGTAACCATCTTCGGTACCTTCATAGCGAAATTCACATTTCCTGCTACTATTAAGATACTGAGCAGTAATATATTGCCTTTGAGAGAGTTGATAACCCATGATATTCCTCTCTCTGATTTCAAAGTTGGCATGGATGCCATGAGAAAGGGAGAAGCGGTTGAGGTAGTATTAAGACCATAAAAATTAGATTGTCATTGATATACAAAGGAGGTTTGAAAATATGGGAAGAATGTGGTTGACAACAGAAAATCCTGCTATTGTGTTTGAAGATACAACGGTGGGAAGGTTGAAGAAGAAGATATGGGATGCTTCGGAAGAAGAAATCGATAATATATTGGAAGATTACGAGATACCTTCTCCTCCGGAATTGGCGAAACCAGGCAGTTACATTCAAACTACTGTACGACAAAGAGTAATAGAGAACAGAAGGAAGAACGATATCGTATTCATTCCCGTGGGAAGTACCGAAAAGCATGGGAGACATATGAACTCGGGTATGGATACAATGACAGTATGCATGATCGCCGAAGCCGTACGGAGATATACGGCAAAACAGGATAGAGCAGTTAATCTTGTCTGGCCACCTCTAACTTATGGCTCACATCCATTTCACCATATAGGGATGGCAGGAACAGTAAATATTCCTCAGGAAGTAACACGAGAGCTCCTCATCTACGTAATGCTCGGTTTGTGGAACGACGGCTTCAGAAAACAGATAATCATAAACAATCATGGTCAACTGTGGGTTCTGGAAGCCGCTTTACATGAATTCATGTATCGATATCAATTACCTGGTGTATTCCAGGTCCTCGATTGGCATAGGGCGGTAAGAGAATTCTTTGGACCTAACGGCAAACCAAACGCCATGGAAACTGAGTTTATACATGCTGCAGAGGCAGAGACATCCATAGCACGTCTCCTGTTTCCCGAGATGGTAGATATGAGTCTCGCTCAAGACACGAAGACCAGAGGATATCTTCCCAATGGACACTTCGATACATCAGTAGAACCATTCCATAGGCCTCATCGTTGGTCTGAAGGCGAGGGGCAGGGACCAATAGAACTGGCAGCTCAACCTGAGGGAGTAGTTGGAAGGGCTACTCTGGGGGATCCGAAGAAGGCAAGGCGCCCCATAGCAGCTATTGTCAAATATCTAACTCTGGTAAACGATCAAATACTGGACGCGTT
>QNAT01000038.1 GCA_003641555.1 Thermotoga sp. | reverse complement strand
CGTTATGGGACTGCGTCCCATCGGACAAGACTGAAGTCATGTCCCTACGGTTATGGGAATATATATAGTGTAAGATGAAATTGTCCCATTGGGGTTTTGACTTTAAGTCGGCATTACGAAATTTGCGTTAAGGAATTCGAGGAAAAATGTGTTAAGAAAATGATACTGTCTGAGCGAAGTGAGTTTATCATTTTTAACATTTTTGCGAAGAATTTTAGCAAATTTCGTACTAGCCTTGATTTTTTCTTTGGTTCGTTTGACTTGTATCAAGACAAAAGAAATGAACATAGATTGGTGGATCAAAAACGGATTGACATTTTACAAAAAGTGGAGATTTCAGGATAAACTGATTGCTGTTTCTTAAGAATGTGGTATAATGTAGCTGCAAAGGAGTATTTGTATCTCTACGGATGAACTATTGAAAAGTAATGCTTGTGGAGAAGAAAGTCTTTGCACATGTTCGTGTAAGCTATGCTTTTATGAAGTAAGAAGTCATGATATCGTACTATCATAGCAAGGACAGGGGAGTAAATGTCAAATGTTGAGGCACAACCCTTATTACATTGGAAAGGTGGTGAATATGGCATCTGACAATGTTTCGGTTGCCAGAAAATATGGAGTTGAAGGATAAGATAAGGACACATGATAGTGCACGCTTTTTTACTTTAGAAGCCCTAAAAGGATTGTTGGAGTTGGTGCGTGATACAAGACCAGATGTTGTGTTAGGAATAACAAAGAAAGAATTGGAAGAAGGAACATCCGTTGACTTAAGGGAATGGAATCAGGAGTGGGTGTCAAATGCAAAGAAGATCATAGAAAATCTCTGGAAGAGCGGCAATTTATTATCCCTCGATGTTGTAAAGGTTATCGAAGGGGTTTTACACGAAAAGGGAGAAAGTAGTGGCGAATCTCAGGGAACACCTCAGGGTGTCTAAAAGATTTCTCGGTATAAATGGCAATCCTGTTATTCATCGCTTGCTGGATGGTGCAGGATTACCTCACAAGTTGAGATCCACTTATCACAAAGTTACACATGAACCTGTTTATATAGAAACAATGATAAGACCGCTTTTTGGAGAAAAAGGTGTTCTTGAGGCCTGGAGTCATCTTCTAACAGATTGGGGGTTCATCCCTGCTTCTTATGGTATAAGAAAGAAACGACATATCTAATCCCTTCTTTTCTAAAGATCGGCTTTCTTTTGCATATCGCAAGCCATTTTGGCATACTCATGCAGGTCCAAAGAGTTGATTTTCAACACATATTTCAATATATCTCCTGGAATATTATGTCCACGAATATATAAAGCAGAGAAGATACCAGAAATAGCAGCTATGGTATCCGTATCTCCTCCTATTGAAGCCCCCATTTTTATACATCCCCAGGGGTTTTCAGGGGAGAAGAAAAATATACCCATCGAAACGGGAACAACCTCATTCGCTTCCATACCACAACCAATAACATTGTAGAGAAAATCAAGCCATTCTTCCTTTTTATCTATCTTTGAATGCATTTCCCAAATGTATTTGATCCTTTCTTCTGTACTTGCTCCAACATATTCAAATGTTGACATCTCCCTTCCAATCCTTGCTCCCTCTAAAGATTTGCTCATGATATCTTCTACAGATGTTTTCAACATGGCAGTATGCAAGGCATATCCTACAGCCATTGCACTCTCCATTGCTATATTCGTGTTATGAGTTATCAAGGAGGATGCGTATATGCGCCTTCTCAACTCTTCATAATTCCCCAACGGTGTGGTGAGAGATACCGCTCCTACTCTCATCGCAGAGCCACAGGTCGTTCCTCTTTTACCTGCTTCTTTTATATCGCCGCCTGACTTTATCATTTTCAAGGCTTTCAGCGTACCTGGCCCTACATATCCTTTTTTATCTGCGTCTGTTTCTTCTACCCATTTTATAAGGGCATTTCCTGTTATGGTTTCATTCACTCTTCCTGCCCTATAATACGCCTCTATCAGATATAACATCTGCTCGGTATCATCGGTTATTCTACCCTTTTCAAGTTCTTTGTGAATCGGAGAGATCTCTTTCGGATCGAGCAATGTCTTTACCTCTCCGACCTTCGCATGGATTTGTCTTCTCGTCAGAAATTCGGTCGGCATCCCCAAGGCATCCCCGACTGCAAATGCTTCGAGGGCTTTCTCTATGGCCTTTAGCATCGTTCAAACAACTCCTTTTCAATTATTTAACCGCAGAGGTAAAGAGTTTAACGAGTTAGAACTCACATAACTCGATGTAAGATTTCCTCCGTGCTCTGTGGTAATTTGATGTTTTGTATAGTTACTATTCAAAGTGAACTACCTCTCGCTTTCGCAAGGGACTTCCCAGCAACTATGTTAAAAAACCTTTTTCATCAATCTCCAAATCTTCCGTCTCATACTTTCCAACCCTTTTATTCCTTTTGCGATCTTGATGAACCCTATATTTTTTATAGCCTTTACAGATTTTACCCCCTTTATAGCCTTTGTAGTCTTTACTACCTTTACCGAGCGCCCTATTCGCAATACTCTAAGAATTCTCAACGATTTCAAAACTCGAAAGATACGAAAATATGGGATTACTATCAGAATATCCCACCAATGATGTTTTAAAAATACCTTCCAATTATGGACTTTCCGATATTTTACTACTAAATCTGCTACAAAAATCGAAAGCAAGACTATGTTAATGTTATCACACATATATCTCCATCTCGAATAAATCTGCCCTAAAATAAATATACCTACCCATACAACTGAAATAAGATCGACAAACCTATCCCACTTCATGAGTAATATTTATTCCTGCTCTCCACAGTTTTTAAACTACTTTCCCAAAAATCTGCCAGTTTTGATCCCACACTTTATGTTGGAAATAGCACCCTTTTTTCTAAACTAATCTCTGAAATAACCATTTAGCCACGAACTACCCCGAATCAATTTAACATTACTCATTCACCCATCTACCATCTTTTTTACTTCGTGACTAATGCAAATTCCGTAACGCCTGCTTAAATTCATTATACTCATTTCACTTTAAAAAATATATATTTGTAAAAACACTCTTTGCTGTTTTATAATGTAAGTGAAAAAGAAAGGAGGGTTTTCTATGGAAGTGTTGACAGTTACTCTTAATCCAGCTCTCGATAGGGAAATCGTTTTGAAAAACTTTCGAGTGAATGAACTTCACAGGCTCGATAGCCAGGAGATGTCATTGATGTCTCCCGGAGGAAAAGGCATAAATGTTTCGGTAATGCTTGATGATCTTGGGATACCAAACATAGCCATGGGTTTTTTGGGTGGGTATGTTGGAAGAATAATAGAAGAAGAACTCAGAAAAGCGCACAAGAATATTACTACCAATTTCACATACGTGGATGAGGAAAGCAGAGAAAATCTCACACTGATAGACAGAGAAAATGAAACGATCACGGAAATAAATATGAGTGGTCCTAAGGTGTCGAAGGAAAATATGGATAGATTTTTGAAAAGATACAAACAGATGTTAAGCCATTCCAAAATATGTGTTATTTCCGGTAGTATACCCCCAGGAGTGGCAAAAGATGTATATAAACAACTCGTATTATATGCAAAAGAAAGGGAAGTCTTAACTATAATCAATGCCAGAGATGATCTTTTATCAAGCGCTCTGGAAGCCGGTCCTGATGTGGTAAAACCTGATATGCGCGGTGAAAAAACCTTATTAGGTCATGAGTTGAATTCTATCCAGGATTATATCGATTCTGCCCTTGAGATGAGAAGAATGGAGGTTAAACTCACGGTTATTTCGCACGAATTGAGTAACGATGTGGTGGCAACTGAAGAAGGTGTTTGGTACTTCAAACCGCGTTTAAGGATAGAAGCTGCTAACCTTCTGGGTACAGGAGATGCGTACATTGCGGGCGTTGTGTATTATCTTTACAAGGGTGATAAAAATTGGAAAGAAGCCGCAAAGGTTGGTATGGCAAGTGCTGTAAGGAATGCATTATCGATTGAAAAGGAAGTAAAAATTGATATAGAAGAAATAAAGGAAGAACTGAAAAACATAGAAATAGAAAGACTCCGTTAAGGGGGGAGACATATTATGAAGGTAAAGGATATAATGACCAGAGATGTTACATCGGTAGGATTGAATGATATTCTGGAACGTGTTGTTGAGACATGTGCACACCACAATCGAGAGGGTGTGCCCATTGTGGATGACGAAAATCGAGTTGTGGGCTTCGTGAGTGCGAAGGATATAATGAGCGCAGCCTTGCCTGGTTATCTGGAAATGCTTCAATCGACATCATTTATTCCCGATACCGATACCCTTTTTAAAAAACTAACAGCCATAAGAGGAAACTCGTTGAAAGATGTTCTGAAACCAAAGAAGGTTATCAAGGTTAACGGAGATGATACCGCATTGTACGCCGCAGACCTGATCATAAAAAATGGCATTAACTCACTTGTTGTGGTGGATGAGCAAGATCGACTGGTTGGTATCGTATCAAGAGTAGCGTTACTATTAGCCCTATTAAAAGGAAATGATAGATCTAAAGAAAGCGAATGAAGAGTGTATCATTTATAACTCTGGGATGCAAAATAAATCAATATGAAACAGAGCAGCTGGCAAAGGAACTCTCTTCGGATGGTTACAAGGTGCTTTCTTCCAATGATAAGTCCGATGTGTGTATAATAAATACCTGCACGGTTACTTCTACGGCGGATCAGAAATCTCGGCAAATGATACGAAGAATGAGAAGGAAAAATCGAGATGCCTTTATCATCGTCACGGGTTGCTATGCAACAACTGATTATGAAAAGATAAAAGAGATGGAAGAGGTAGACATGGTCGTAAAGAACGAAAGTAAAGAGGCAATTCCTTCCATTATAAAAGAGCGATTTCCGGTAAAAGGTGATGTGCTTCGTAGACTGCCTTCATTTCACACGAGATATTTCATGAAGGTCGAGGATGGTTGCGATAGGATGTGCACATTCTGTAAAATTCCTTTTGCCCGGGGCAGGCAGATAAAAAGTAAAGATATTACTACAGTTAAAGAAGAAATATCCCATGCAGTAAACGAGGGCTTCAAAGAAGTGGTACTGTGTGGTGTAAACATAGGAAGATACGGTGCGGATATGAAAGATACCTCCCTCGTTAAACTCATAGATAAATCTTCTCAGATAAAGGGATTGCAAAGGCTCAGAATGAGTTCTATCGATGTTAACGATGTAAATGGTAGACTTGTGGATACGATAATTTCAAATGAAAAGTTCTGTCATCATCTTCATCTTTCCATCCAGAGTGGCGATGATATGATCTTACAAAAGATGGGTAGAAGATATGGGCATGAGGAGATCTTATCACTCGTTCAAAAACTTAGAGAAAGCGACCCTCTCTTTTCTTTTTCTGTGGATATCATAGTGGGTTTTCCTGGCGAAACGGAAGAGATGTTCTTCCATACGGTAAATTTGATAAAGAAAATCTTACCAACGCGAGTTCATATATTCAGATATTCTCCGCGCGTCAGGACGGCAGCATCTCGATGGGAAGATGATTGCCCCGCTATAGAAAAAAGAAAAAGAATGGAGTATTTGAAAGAAGTTAAAGATGAACTCGCGCGTAAATATGCTGAGAGGCATATTGGAAGAACAGATGAGGTACTCGTAGAGAAAAATGCCAATGGAGAATCTACAGGATTGAATCGTTATTACGTCCCGACTGTCATAGATTCTTCGATCCCTCGCAATACTATGGTGAAATGTAGAATCGTAGGATTAAAAGATAATACCAACGTTCTTAAAGGGAAAATAGAAAGATGTTGAATGGTTAGATGAGTGAATGAGTAATGCTAAATTGATTCGTTACAATTAGTGCAAAATCGTGGCTGAACATGATAATGGGTTGACACTTTACAGCTGATCTCTTAAGAAAAAGGATGTGTTTTTACAGAGAACATCACCAGAAAGCTGTATTTGAATGCGGGGATGAATGGTGGTAAAATGAATATTTAGAGATGTCTTTATGACAAAAGCGAAAAGGATTAAAACTCATTGCTGGCTACAAAAGAGAGAAGAAAAACACCAGAAACCCGCGGTGTACCAGAAGGGTAATGCTAAGGAAAGGTTCAGGACTGCCTTTAAACAGTCCTCTACCGCTGGACTGGCGGGAAGTAACGCCCGTAGAGAGGGAAACCTCTGCACGGATATCAGAGTTAAACTTCTGCATACGTGTAAACCCCACATTGAAGCGGGAAGACCCTCCACTTCAGTGAGAGGAGGAAGTCACAGATAACACCTTTAGAAATAGGATTAGGTATCGATATAATATCAGGGATCTTTTGTGCGATCATAGCCCATCAGAAAAGGAGAAGCGTGATAGGATGGTTTTTTATAGGTTTTCTTTTTGGTTTCATAGGGGTAATAATAATCGCCTTTTTGAAGCCAAAAGAAGAGAAGTAAAATGGTAATCATGCTATAATTGTGGAGAAATGTCAAAAGAATACAGAAAAAAGGGCTCGAATTTCGAGCATTATTTTACTGTTAAGCCAGGAAGCAAATTGAAAGAAAGAGAAACTACCGTAGAACTTCTTGGACTGAATTACACTTTTGTGATCCCTTCATCTGTCTTTGGCTTCAGAAAAGGTGTTGATAAAGCAACTGAAATACTCATCAAGAATGTCTTATTAGATGGAAAGACCTTGTTGGATCTGGGATGTGGATTTGGGATAATAGGTATCGTTATAAAGCGGATGCATCCTGAGACAAGGGTCTTCCTGTCAGATATTAATGAAAGAGCGGTCAGATATGCAAAAATGAATGCCAAAAGATATAACCTGGATGTGGATGTGAGACAGGGAGATGGATTTGAATGCTGGGAAGCAATGAGGTTCGATCAAGTCTTATGTAATCCACCTTTTGCAGCAGGAAAGGCTGTTTGGCGCAAAATGATAGAAGATACGTATGCTCATCTAATTACCGGTGGAACACTCCAAACAGTGGCGTATCATAACAAAGGAGGAAAAAGTTTAGAAAAAGAGATGGAAAGAGTCTTTTCCAACGTCACAGAAATAGTTAAAAAATCCGGCATAAGGGTATATCTATCGAGGAAGATATGATAGAACTCTCGAATGTATCCTTCATATATCAGAACGGTACAAAAGCACTTAAGGATATCAATTTGACCATGAAGGAACATCGCTTCATAGGGATCATAGGTCCAAATGGTTCTGGTAAATCTACACTTATCCAGCTACTCAACGGTATACTTCTGCCTACCAAAGGAAGTGTCTGCATAGATGGAATATATACCACTGATAATGAAAGCCTATGGGAAATAAGAAAAAACGTTGGAGTGGTCTTCTCAAATCCCGAAGATCAGATAGTCACGGCTTCTGTAGAGGAAGAGATCGCCTTCGGTTTGGAGAATCTTGGCATTCCACACGATGAGATGTTAGAACGCGTATCAAAGGCTTTAGAAATGGTAGCGCTAAAAGGCAAAGAACGTGTGAATCCGAATAACCTTTCTGGCGGTGAGAAACAGAAATTGGTTATAGGAACAGTATTCGCTATGGAGCCGAAATATATCGTTTTAGATGAGCCCACTTCCATGCTGGATCCGTATGGACGCCAGCAAGTTACCTCGATGTTGCCAAAGTTAAAGGAAGCAGGAAAAACGATAATTTTAGTAACACATCATTTAGAAGACCTTATAAAAGCAGATGAAGTCGTGCTGATGGATGAAGGAAGAGTGATATCGCAAGGAAGTTTAAAGGATATCTTTTCACAAGAAGAGGAGTTGAAACGACATTCTCTTTTTTTGCCCGATCTCCTGAGATTACAGATAGACGAAGAGGTGAGGAGATATATCCATACGGATTCATTTTTGACGGTTGAAGAGATGGTTGATACGATATGCCAATATCAATAAAGGACCTGTGGTTTACCTATGATAATGAGAATTGGGTTTTAAAGGGGATAGATATGGAGATAAAGGAGGGAGACTTCGTTTGTGTGGTGGGAAGAACTGGATGTGGTAAAACCACGCTCATTGAACATCTTAACGGTATTTTGAAACCCGCAAAAGGAGAAGTAAGAGTGGATGGGGAATATATAAATGCTAAAAACATCTGGAAGATAAGAAAGAAAGTAGGT
>QNAT01000037.1 GCA_003641555.1 Thermotoga sp. | reverse complement strand
TATGTTCATTTCTTTTGTCTTGATACAAAAGAAACGAACCAAAGAAAAAATCAAGGCCAGTACGAAATTTGCTAAAATTCTTCGCAAAAATGCTAAAAATGATAAACTCGCTTCGCTCAGACAATATCATTTTCTTAACGCATTTTTCCTCGAATTCCTTAACGCAAATTTCGTAATGCCGACTTAAAGTCAAAACCCCAATGGGATACATTGTCTTTGTGGATCAATTTCATCTTACACTATACATACCCATAACCGTAGGGACATGACCAAAATCCTAACACTATGGTTTTTATCTATGGTTTTTCTCTGCATCTCTGTGGCTGACCCGACTATTTCTCCTTTATTCGTAGTCATTCGTGTTAGTTCGTAGCTAATGAAAATTTCGTAAGGCAATTCGATAGGTTGACTTTTTTAAAATGGATTAGTATAATTGGATTCGAAAGAAGAGACAAAGTAGTGAGAAAAAGAAAAACAGTTAAAAAATATGTATGCCAGCGTAGCTCAGCTGGAAGAGCAGCTGATTTGTAATCAGCAGGTCATGGGTTCAAGTCCCTTCGCTGGCTCCGCAGAATGGAGAGGTGCCCCAGTGGTCAACGGGAGCGGACTGTAAATCCGCCGACAGAAGTCTACGAAGGTTCGAATCCTTCCCTCTCCACCAGATTTGTGATAAAATATAAGAGGTGATTATTATGAGAGTAATAGTTCATTTAGCATGTACAGAATGTAAAAGTAGAAATTATGTTACAACTAAAAATAAGACTAAAACACCAAAGAAATTGGAGATGAAGAAATACTGTAAAGTTTGTAAGAAACATACTATACATAAGGAAGTGAAGTAGGTCTGTAGCTCAATTGGGAGAGCGCCGGACTCCAAATTCGGAGGTTGCAGGTTCAATCCCTGCCAGGCCTGCTGTAATTATGAAAAGTGGGTGATGATATGGCTAAAGGTGGTATAAGATTATTTTTAAAAGAAGTAAATCAAGAAATAAAGAAGACAACATGGCCTAATCGAAAGCAGTTGTTTACTGCTTCAAGTGTTGTTATTGTTATCTTGATAATAACGGGATTGTATTTTGCTTTACTCGATATCGTCTTTGCACGGTTAACAAGGGCTTTGTTAATGTTATTAGGCATATGAATAGTGTTTGTAATAAAATGACCACACATGATAACTACATAACTATACTAAAAAGGAAAGGAGAACTTTATGAAGTTTAAGTGGTATGCTTTACAAACCTATTCAGGGAAGGAACACGCGGTCAGAGAAACCATAGAACAAAAGAAAAAAGACCTTAACTGGAAAAGTTATATAGGGCGTGTGATCGTCCCAGAGGAAATAGAAGTAGATCTGAAAAGCACGGATTCTAAAAAGGGGAAATATGTGGTCTCCTCTGAAGCAGAAGTACTTGTTAAGAATGGAAACAAGATAGAAGTTGGAAGCTTATTGGCACGTGAAATGCCAGTTTGTGCTCGAGAAAGTGGTATTATTCGGAGTATAAAGAACTTCTATGAAATCCTAATAGAAACATTAGACCATAAGAATAGACGCCTTTATTCCATACCGGGAAGTACAAAGATTGAGAAAGGCATAAAGGAAGGAATAAAAGTGAGAAAAGGTTTGTTTCTAACTCAGAATAAATCCTTTCCCGTAATAGAAACTGGTAGAATATTGAAAATAGAAAAGGGCAAAGAAGTGCAAATTTTAAGAGATAATGGTAGAATAGATAAATATTTCATACCACAGGCTGTCTTCAATAAAGAAATCGTATATCCAGGCATGAAAGTAGAAAAAAAACAAGTTCTTGCCGAAGGAAGAGAAATCGTATCCAAAAAGGAAGGTATAGCGGAAATAAACGATTATGGAGTTGGGAAAGACATCATAATAAGGAAGATAGCATATAGAAAGATGTTTCCAGGATATGTTTTCCTCGAGGCAAAGATGAATGATGATGTGTGGCATCTTATACGTTCTTTACCTAATGTGGTAAACTTTATTTCGGCTGGAGGAGAACCTCTTCTTGTAGGGAATAGAGAAATAAGAGCTATCCTGAGAAGAACGGGATACGAAAAATATCCTGAAGCTGAGATACCGAAGATAAAGATCAACCTTGGATTAAGAAAAGGTGAAATCGTTAAGATAAAGAGCGGACCATTTGAGGATTTCACAGGTTCGATCCATGAGATAGATGAAGAAAAACAAGAAGTAAAGGTTATGGTAACTATTTTTGGTAGAGAAACCCCTGTTGTACTTCATGCAAGTGGAGTAGAGCGGATAGATTGAGTGGGAGGGAATAAAATCTTTCCCTGATACCACAAAGGAGGAATCTTATGGCAAAAAAGATACTAACCACTGTAAAGCTTCAAATAAGTGGTGGAGAAGCTACTCCAGCACCACCAGTAGGCCCTGCTTTGGGTCAGCATGGAGTTAATATTATGGATTTTTGTAAGCAGTTCAATGCGAAAACTGCTGATAAGAAGGGTACGATTGTTCCTGTTATAATAACGATATACCAGGATAAATCTTTCACCTTTATTACCAAAACACCACCAGCGGCAGTGCTTTTGAAAAAATCAGCAGGTGTGGAGAAGGGATCACCAGAGCCGAATCGTATCAAGGTAGGCACTGTACGTCTTTCCCAGGTAAAAGAAATCGCTAAGATCAAGATGCCGGATTTGAATACCGAAGATCTTGATAAAGCCGTTAAGATAGTTGAAGGTACGGCAAGAAATATGGGCATCGAAGTTAAAGATTAGGAGTGAGTGGATATGCCAGGGAGATCCAGAAGATATATGGAAGTACGTGAAAAGGTAAAAAGAGATAAATTATATGGTTTAGATGAAGCAATGAATGTCTTAAAATCAACTGCCAGTGCAAAATTTGATGAAACTGTAGAAGTTGCAGTGAAGTTAGGTATAGATCCCAAGAAAAATGACCAACAAATACGAGGCTCCTTATCACTTCCCAACGGTACAGGAAGAAATGTTAGAATTGCTGTATTTGCCGATGGTGAAGACGCGAGAATGGCAAAAGAAGCAGGAGCTGACATAGTAGGCGCGGAAGACCTTGTCGAAAAGATTCAAAAAGAGAATTTTGTGGATTTCGATGTAGCAATATCTACTCCAAAAATGATGAGAAGTGTAGGGAAACTGGGTAGACTTCTCGGTCCACGAGGGCTAATGCCTTCTCCTAAGTCTGGTACCGTTACCCAGGATATTGCAACTGCTGTAAAAGAATTCAAAAAAGGTAAGATAAGTTTTAGAAACGATAAGTTTGCGGGAATTCATATTCCTATTGGCAAAATCTCTTTTGATGATAAAAAACTACGAGAAAATCTTCTCGCATTCATATCACATCTTATATCTATCAGGCCTTCTGCAGTAAAAGGAAGATATATACAGAAGGTAGCGTTATCTACTACCATGGGGCCTGGCATTAAGCTGGATACAGTTAAATTGCAAGGAGAACTCGTTAAAAGGTGACGATAAAAGTACCTGAGACAGTAGGTCAAAAGTCAAATGAACAGTGTTCAGCCTACCGAGGTATATGTATCATTTGTGCTTAGGACCTCCTGCAGGAATGGGAAAGGAGGATGAAAGGTTGTTAACCAAAGAAGAAAAAAAGGTATTGGTAAAGGATTTATCGAGGCAATTTTCTGGCTCTACTCTTGTGCTTTTAACAGATTTCAGAGGGCTATCTGTTCTGGAAATGAGGGATGTTCGTAAGAAGTTGCAAGATGTGAACGCCAAATTCAAAGTAGCGAAGAATACGCTTCTAAGATTGGCATTGAAGAACGCAGGGATTGATAAGACGATTACGGAACGTATAGTGCTACCAACCGCTGTAGCTTACACAGCAGATGATCCTATTAAAGTGATGAAGGTGATAGTGGATCTTGAGAAAAAGTTGAAAAAACCAAAAGTGAAATATGGAATTCTGGAAGGAAAGTTCGTAGATGCGGATAAAGTTACAGAATATGCTAAATTGCCATCTAAAGAAGTTATTTTAGCCCGAATCGTTGGAGGTATATCTGCTCCTCTGTACGGTTTGGTGAGGGTATTAACGGATGTTTTGAGAAAACCTGTTTATGTGCTTAACGCTATAAAGGAAAATAAAGTAGAGCAAAAATAATGGAGGTGTTAAGATGAAGAAAGAGGAGATCGTAGAAGCGATTTCAAAAATGACAGTTGCAGATCTTGCAGATCTGGTAAAGATTTTGGAGGAAAAATTTGGAGTCAGTGCTGCTGCACCTGTAGCAGTCGCCGCACCCGCGGCATCTGATACTCAAGCTGCAAAAGAGGAAGAACAGACGGAATTCACTCCCATGTTGGTATCTCCTGGACAGATGAAGATAAAAGTGATAAAGGCTATAAGGGAGATCACGAGTTTGAGCTTGAAAGATGCAAAAACGTTAGTAGACAATACTGCTAATGGGCCTGTCCCAATTAAGGAAAAGATCCCCAAAGAAGAAGCAGACGATGTAAAACAGAAGTTGGAAGAAGCAGGAGCAACTGTAGAGATCAAGTGATCTTCGCCATTGGTTTTTTACAGGAAAAACCGCCAGAAAGCCCCGTATTTGAATGCGGGAGTAAATGCTGGTAAAATGAATGCTTATGAGGTGTCTCTATGACAAAAGCGGAAAGAATTAAAAATTCATTGCTGGCTGCAAAAGAGAGAAGAAAACACCGGAAACCTGTGGTGTACCAGAAGGGTAATGCTGAGGAAAGGATTGGGACTGCCCTTAAACAGTTCTCTACCGCTGGACTGGCGGGAAGTAACGCCTGTGGAGCAGAAAGCCCCTCACTTCAGTGAGGGGAGGAAGTCACGCAAATAAAATACACTTCACCATCTCTTGTAAGATAAAGAGATGGTGAAGATACTGAATCATAAAAGAAGGTGGATACGTTGAGAAAGGTACAGTCCGGTAAAAGGATGCGCTTGAGTTACGGACGATTGCTTTCGCCTATGAAGATTCCCGATCTTTTGGGTGTTCAAAGAAAATCCTACGAATATTTCTTGAAAAATGGCATAAGAGAAATGCTCGACAAATTTTCACCTGTAGAAACCGTCAGGAAGAATACTCGAAGACAGGGGAAACATGATTTTATTCTCGAGTTTACAGATTACAAACTGGGGGAAGTTCCTCATTCTGAAGAAGAGTGTAAACAAAAGAACTTGAGTTATAGCGTTCCTTTAATGGTTACGATACGTGTTACAGACAAGATAACAGGAGAGATGAAGGAAGAGGAGGCTTTTTTCGGATATCTTCCACTTATGACGAAGAGATGCACCTTTATAATAAATGGTGCAGAAAGAGTGGTAGTAAACCAGTTGGTAAGATCTCCTGGCCTCTATTTTTTGGAAGAAGAATCTGCGAAAAAAGATAGAACGGTTTATAAAGCTCATTTCCTTCCAGTACGGGGAGCCTGGCTTGAAATATTCCTGGACATAACTAATATGAAGATGGAAGTCAACATCGATAGACGAAGAAAGGTTAAACTACTTTTATTCCTTAAATTCCTGGGTTATGAATCTCCCGGTGAGATAGCCAACCTTTTTCCTAAGAAGATAGATATAACCAGTGAAGAAAAAGAGGAATATGTCGGAAGAATTCTAACTAAGGCGATACTCGATGGTGATGGCGATCTTGTATACGATGCTGGAGAGATATTAACCACTCAGAAAATAAACACTATTTTTGAAAAGAATGTAAAAGAGATATGGATAGTCGATCCTATAATACAGAATATCATGGAGAGCTCTTCTGAAGATGAATTAAAAATGACGCGAGATGATGCATGTATAGATATCTACAGAAGACTTAGACCCGGTGACATACCAAAACTAAAAATAGCAAAGGCATATTTGAATGGTTTGTACTTCGGACCAGAAAAATATAATATGGGCGAGATCGGGAGATACAAAATAAACCAAAAATTAGGTTTTGGAGAAGATAGAGAAGAAACCTTTCTCACAAAAGAAGACATAATAGGATCCATAAGATATCTATTGCATCTGCCAGATGAACCTCGCAAAGTAGATGAAAAAGATCATCTGGCAAATAAGAGAGTCAGAAGTGTAGGAGAGTTGATGAGAGAACAGTTTGAAGAAGGGTTAGTAAAGGTTGTGAAAATCATAGAAGATCGATTACAATCTTATGCTTCACTGGATAAGATAAATGTACAAACACTTGTAAATGTGAAACCCATAATGGCAATTATAAATGCATTTTTCAGAAGGGGGCAATTATCACAATTTCTGGATCAAACTAATCCACTGGCAGAGCTAACGAATAAGAGACGTCTTTCTGCCCTTGGACCCGGGGGATTAAAGCACAAAAGGGGCGGTTTCGGGGTTAGAGATGTGCATCATTCTCAATACGGCAGGATCTGTCCTATAGAGAGTCCAGAAGGTCCAAATATAGGATTGATCACATCCTTAGCGATATACGCCAGGCTCGATAACTATGGTTTTATTCGAACTCCTTACCGGAAAGTAAAAGATGGGTATGTAACGGATGAAGTCGTATATTTAACCGCTGCTGAAGAAGAGAATTTTTATATTGCTCAGGCAAATGCCCCATTTGATGAGAATGGAAAACTCAAGAATGAAAGAGTAGCAATTAGACATGGAGAAGATGTGATACATGTAAAACGTGAACAGGTAGATTATATGGATGTTTCGCCAAAGCAGATAGTAAGTGTTTCTACTTCCTTAATTCCTTTCTTAGAACACGATGACGCCAACAGGGCATTGATGGGTTCGAACATGCAAAGACAGGCTGTTCCTTTGCTGAGGTCAGAAGCACCTTTTGTTGGTACAGGCATGGAAAGCATAGCGGCAAGAGATTCAGGCATGATCGTATTGGCAGAAAATGCCGGAATAGTTGAAAAAGTAAGCGCTGATGAGATCCTCATAAAGCGTGACTCCGATGGCAGTATTGATACCTATAAGTTAGTTAAATTCACACGTTCTAACCAAAATACAGTGCTAAATCAAATACCTATAGTCGATGTGGGAGAACATGTGAATAAGGGAGAACCAATAGCTGACGGCCCGTCAACGAATATGGGAGAACTTGCACTTGGTAGGAATGTGTTGGTAGCTTTTATGCCATGGGAAGGCTATAATTTCCAGGATGCAACTCTAATAAGTGAAAGATTATTAGAAGATGATATCTTTACATCCATTCATATCGAGGTTTATGAAACATTTACTCGAGAGACTAAGCTCGGCCCTGAAGAGATCACGGCGGATATCCCAAACATATCGAGAGAGCAGCTGAGAAATCTTGACGAGGATGGTATCATAAGGATCGGAGCATTCGTAAAATCTCAGGATATATTGGTTGGAAAAGTTACTCCCAAGGGAGAACGCGAGCAAACCCCTGAACAAAGGATAATGAAGTCTATCTTTGGTGATCACGGTCGAGATGTGAAAGATACTTCCTTGAGGATGCCTCATGGAACTTTTGGTAGGGTGGTAGATGTAAAAGTATACGATCGTGAAGAGATAAATGATATGGCTCCGGGTATTCTCAAGATGATAAAGGTCTACGTAGCATCACGAAAAGTCATCGCTATAGGAGACAAGATCTCTGGAAGACATGGTAATAAAGGGGTCATATCCAACATATTGCCAGTAGAGGATATGCCTTTTTTACCCGATGGCGAAGCGGTAGATATAATTTTGAATCCCCTTGGTGTTCCATCTCGAATGAACCTCGGTCAGGTATTGGAAACTCATCTGGGATGGGTAGCAAAACTTTCCAATGAATATATTTCTACTCCTATATTCGATGGCGCCAGGGAGGATGAAATACTCCATAGACTTTATGAATTGCGCAAGCAGAATGGCCTCATATCTTTTGATACTCAGGAAGAAAAAAACGGGAAAGTCTATTTGAGAGATGGAAGAACTGGTAAATATTTCGATCATCCAGTTGTAGTTGGTTACATGTACATATTGAAACTAACGCATATAGCACAAGATAAGATCCATGCGAGAAGCACAGGCCCATATTCACTTGTCCATCAACAACCTTTGAGTGGTAAAGCTCAGTTCGGTGGTCAGAGATTAGGAGAAATGGAAGTATGGGCACTTGAAGCATATGGAGCGGCAAATACACTTCAGGAGATGTTGACCATCAAATCGGATGATATGGAAGGCAGAAAGCGGGCATATAGGGCATTACTTACAGGCAAGAATGTTCCTCAGGGAGGAATGCCTGAAAGTTTTAAGTCTCTGATAAAGCTGCTACAGTCTTTAGC
>QNAT01000036.1 GCA_003641555.1 Thermotoga sp. | reverse complement strand
GAACAATCTGGCGACACCTTTGATGTTAATATACCCTTTATAACCACAGATTATTACCTCAGTTTTTCTGCGATATTCTAAATCTGAACAATAGAGGTGAGGTAATGCTCGATATCAAATACGTAAGAGAACACATAGATGAAGTAGAACAGATGTTAAAAAACAGGAATTACAATATGACTCTGTCCGAGTTCAAAGAATTAGATGCTCAAAGAAGGCATCTTATAAGTGAGATAGATTTACTCAGGCAAAAGCGAAATGAGAACTCCAGAAGAATTGGTCTTCTGAAGGCAAGGGGCTCGAACGGACCCTCAGAGATAGGGGAATTAATGACAGAAACCAGAGAGCTTTCTTCTGAGATCAAAGCACAGAAAAAAGAACTCGATGGAATGGAAGAAAGACTCAATGATATCCTCTCGAGAATACCGAATATGCCTGCTTCGGATGTTCCGATCGGGCCAAATGAGACAGGAAATGTAGAAATTCGAAGATGGGGAACAGTAAAAGCGGAAGATTTTAAAAAGAAACCTCATTGGGATTTTGCTGTTGCGAACGATTGGATAGATTTTACCCGTGCTTCGAAGATATCTGGCACAGGATTCGAGTATCTAAAAAGAGATATAGCGCGTTTAGAACGTGTATTGATAGATTTTATGATAGACTTGCACGTGAAAGAACATGGTTTTACAGAGATCAGAGTTCCTCATATCGTTAACAGAAAGACGATGTTTGCTACAGGGCAATTACCCAAGATGGAAGAAGACGCATATCTTTTGGAAAGGGATGACCAGTTTTTAATTCCCACTGCCGAGATAGCTCTGGTTTCTATGCACATGGACGAGATCATCCCGGAAAAAGAATTGCCCAGGAGATACGTTGCCTATTCTCCATGTTATCGAAGAGAAGCAGGGAGTTATGGTAAAGATGTGCGGGGTATGTTCAGACAGCATCAATTCGATAAAGTGGAATTGGTATCTTTCTCCGTACCTGAAAGATCGTATGATGAATTGGAATACATCGTTCATTCTGCTGAAGAGGTTTTACAATTACTTGAAATACCATACAGAGTAGTCTTATTGTGTACAGGAGATATGGGTTTTACCGTTGCTAAAACATATGATATTGAGGTATGGTTACCTTCTTATGGGAGATACAGGGAGATATCTTCCTGCTCTAATGACATCGATTTTCAGGCTCGAAGGGGTCATATGAGATACAGGACTACTGAAGGAAAGACAAGACTATTACATACATTGAACGGTTCCGGGCTGGCTGTAGGAAGAACATTGATAGCCATTCTGGAAAACTATCAAAATCCCGATGGAAGTATAACGATTCCAAAGGTTTTGAGAAAATACTTTGATGGAAAGGAAGTTATACGTAGTTAAGGAAATTGTGTGAAAGTATCGTGTGGAACTGGTGCAGTATCACAGGAGATAATAGTGTGAGCCATGGGAAAATGGTCAAATCTATTAAAGGATATACGTAGATTCGATTGGTTTTACATCGATTCCAGACCGAAGGACGATGTGTTTCGTTTATCTCCACGTGAAGGAAAACACGCAAGGGTATTGAGAAAGAAGAGTGGAGATGTAGTAGTAATAACCGATGGAAGAGGTAATCTGTGTCTTGCCGAGATATTGAAATGTGATAAATACGAGTTTTTACTGAAAGCAGAAAGATGGAAATATATTGAAAATGAAGATAAACGTAAGATAGATCTTTATCTTGCGATTCTTAAAGGTAACAAAGATAGATTCGTTGTGCAAAAGGCAGCGGAGTTGGGAATGAATTCCATTAATTTTTTCTATTCTACGCGGAGCATCCCAAGGATCAAAAATACTTCCAAACGTTTGGAAAGGTTCAAATGGATAGTAATAGATGCGATGAAGCAATCAAAGTATCCTTATATGCCAGATATAAATCTATACGAGGGGATAGAAGAAGTGATAGCAAAGGTATTATCGGAAGATGACACCCTGAAATTCTTATTCTGGGAAAGAGAAACGAGAAAACTCCGCAGATTAGGTAAGGATGATCTGCATGTTGTGGGAGTAATAGGAGGAGAAGGGGGATTTGAACCCTTCGAAGTGAATAGATTTGTTGATGCAGGTTTTACTTCTGTATCGTTGGGTGCACGTATACTTCGTGCTGAAACTGCTGTAATATCTGCAATGGTTTTGTTGAAATGGAGGATATGAGTTCTTGAAAAACATGGTGAGAATAGGGATAATTGGGCAGTCCGAAAGTTTAGGTGAACCGTTGAAGGAAAGTGTAAGAGAAACAGCATATAAAATTGGCTTCCTTATTGCGAAGAAAGGTTGGTTGCTCATAAATGGTGGTAGAAACGGCGTAATGCGTGCATCGAGTAGAGGAGCAAAGGATGCAGGAGGCATTACAATTGGGATTCTTCCATCAATGGATAAAGAAGAGGCAAATGAATTCGTTGATATACCGATTACAACTGGTATGGGAATCGGGATGCGTTCAGAACTTATGATCCACACGGTAGATGCGGTAATTATGATTGGCGGGAAGAACGGAACGTTAAAAGAACTTTCTGCCGCATACCTTAACAGAAAACCTATTGTAATCTTGCGCGGGACAGATGGATTCGCAGACACGATTCAGAAAATTCTCTATCAGGGAAGATATCTTGATTCACGTAAAAATATAGAAATCCTTTTTGCAGATACTCCAGAAGAAGCAATTCAGCTTGTCGAGGAAACTTTAGAGTCAAAGGCCTAAAAATACGGACATGTGAAACGTTAGCATCGAACCTTCGCTGACAAGAACATTCATAAACCCGTTGTTATTCTAAAATACACAACTTCTTTAGTATCCGTCCCGGTAAAGCAAAAATATCTCGTGAGATAATTCTACCATTTCATGCTGTTTATGTGATAAACTTTTATGGATTTTCAAGTGTGAGGAGAGAAATGGAAAGCAATAAAATAAAGAGCTCATTCTTGCTTATACTGTTAGTAATAATATGGGGAGCGACTTTTCCTTTAGAGAAAATAGTTTTAAATGATATTTCTCCTTTTTCTTTAAATATTTCGAGATTTCTTATCGCAGATTTGATCATGCTATTTTGTTTTTTCCCAACCATCAAGAAAGATTTTACGAAAGTATGGAAAGAAGGATCGATCCTTGGGATTCTCATGTCGCTTGGATACATCTTTCAAACATGGGGGTTGGATCATACGACTCCGGCAAGAAGTGGCTTTATCACGTCGCTATACGTCGTATTTGTCCCGCTCGTAGCTATTTTCATTGAACCTATTGCTTTAAGGGCAAACACTATTTTTGCGTTGTTGATAGCAGCGGTTGGGATATACCTTTCGGAATTGTCGGGGAAGATATTTTCGCCGAATTTTGGTGACTTGCTTACGCTGGGATGCGCATTCGCCTTTGCATTTCAGGTTGTTGCAACAACGGTATTGACAAAAAAGTTGAAAGACAAGCATATAACACTTACATTCTATCAAATGACGTTTATAACGATCACGAACCTCCCATTTTATTTTTTGACCTTCCATCACGACAGTTGGAATTTTGAAAATCTGTCTATAATCGTAAGTATAGCAATTTTTGCAAGTGTTTTTGGAACAATAATCCAGATGAAACACCAGAAAAATGTTGGAACTATACCGTCTGCTTTTATTTACGTGGGGGAACCTGTTTCTGCTGCCATTTTTTCCGTTATTTTAATGGGAGAAAAATTCTCAATTGTCCAGCTTATTGGTTTTAGCCTGATAATCATCTCGGCAATATTTGCCCAGATCAGATACTCAAAAAGGTAGAGTCAGGCCTGACCCCCTAATTTTCCCTAAAATTCTGCACAAAAATATTGAAAATAGGTGGACTCGCTTCGCTCAGACAGTATCATTTTCTTAACGCATTTTTGCTTGAATTCCTTAACGCAAATTTCGTAATGCCGACTTAAAGTCAAAACCTCAACAGGACAATTTCATCTTATACGATACAGTTCCATAATCGTAGGGACAGATTCACCAACTGCCAGGCTGGCACTTCAAAGGTTTTTTTCAGGACATTCTACTCACTATTAAAGTGACTCGTGTTTTATCACAGGAAATACTTAAGAATGCCTTCAAAGACTTTTTCAGAGGTAGAACAGATATTTCGGGTTTTAGACTCGAGCTTAATCTCGCAAAGAAAATCGATTCTCTTCATTCAATGACAATAGATGTTGACTCATCACCGAATACCAGAACAAGGGTAAGGATTAGATTCCGAACATCGAAATCCATAAATCAAAGCCTCTGAGGTATCCAAATGTCCTAACTTCAGTGAATGTTAGCCAATCGCTACTATAAAGTAACAAGATCGCAGATGAGGAATTCGATATAATCGTATGGAAGTAATCACTAAAGGTAATCAAATTAAGGTGGTGAGCTATGAAAAGATATGTCATACTATTATTTTTGATATTACTGATATCAACAGTTTATGTATTGGCTTCTGTCAGTGACCTTGTGTCTCAAACGACTATTGTTGAGATGAAGGCATCTCAGCTGATGGGAAGTGCAGTGTTTGAGCTTTCCGGCCGTCTTATACCTTTTGAGAAAGAATCTTCAATAGGTATAAGAGTAGCAACGGATACGGTATCGAAATTGGAGGGCATAGAGATTTACATTCGAGTAACTGGTTCTGCCAGGGGAAATATCATAGCAATAAGAGATTCCGTATTCGATTACGTTAATTCCATATCTCATACACGACTTGTCTATAACACGAATCTTTCTGCTACTCAAACTATCTTCTTGCCCCTTTCGAGACCCTTTAAGACGAATATAAAGAGTGTTCCTTCTCAGGATATCTACCTTACCCCTGATTTCATAATATCCTTCGGGACCTTGACTGATGCGGCTAAGATACAATTGAGGATCATACCAAAGAAAAGGAGAAATATTGGCGCTCCTACGATCTTAACCATAAATTCTGACCCATCGAATGCGAGTGTCTACATAGATGGGAAACCAGTGGGGATGACGAGTTCTTCTTATCCCTTAACCGTACAGAATGTCTTACCCGGTACACACTATCTTGAGGTTGTAAAGCCTGGCTATGCTCCGTACAAGTCCATTATCGATGTTAAAGAAAATAAGGAAAATGAGTTGTTCGTAATGCTAAAGGGGTTTGGTTCACTCGTGCTCAGTTCTGATCCAAAAGGGGCAAATGTCTTTATCGATGGTGACTTCAAAGGTATAACACCATTGACTATAAATAAGATCCAGGCTACCTCACATGAGATCAGGATGACCAGGGATGGGTACAATTCCGTCACATTTCGTGTAAACGTTAAACCATATGCGACAACTACACGTCTCGTAAAACTCACCACCTTCGGCACGATAGAAGTGATATCTGAGCCATCCGATGCCGATGTCTACGTAGATGGTTATAGTGTCGGAAAAACTCCTGTGAAGGCGAAAGTCGATGTTGGAGAACACACCGTTCGTATTTCAAAGAATCATTACTTTGAGGTTGAACAGAAAGTTAAGGTAAACGTTGAACAAGTGGTTCAGGTTACAGAAAAGTTAAAGCCTATGGGCGTGATCGTGGTTACAAGCATACCTTCCGGGGCTCAGGTGTATGTGAACGGGATATATAAGGGTACAACTCCTGTAGAGGTTCATCTTTCAGGAGGTGAGTATTTGTTAAAGGTGTATAAAGAAGGTTATGGAGGAATGGACAGAAAGGTGAAGATACAGCCTTTGACTACGAAGGCTGTATCTTTTGAATTAAAACCCGTGGGCAGTGTTGGGGTTGAAAGTGAGCCAAAACAGGCTAAGGTATTCTTAGATGGGGATTACATTGGAACTACCCCGCTCGTATTACAGAACCTTTCGTTTGGAGAGCATGAGATCATCATCATGAAGGACAATTATGAGAGATGGACGAGAAAGATAAGGATAGAGACTCCAGAGAAACGGTATATCCACGCGATCCTTACCCCTTACAGCGGTAGTTTACATATAACGAGTATTCCTTCCGTTGCAAACGTGTATATAAACGGAGAAAAAGTAGGTATAACGCCCTTTACGAAAGAAAACATCCCTGTAGGTATATACAATATAAAGGTGGTGAAAGGTGATCTCGGCATGTGGGAAGAAAAGGTGAAGATAGAGAGAAATAAAACTACGGATTTAAATCCGGATCTCACGATAGCCGGATTAGTTGATATAAGGACTATTCCTGTGGATAATGCTTCTGTCTTCATCGATGGTATATACAAGGGAAATACACCCTTGAGGCTTTCCCTCTTATCTGGTAAACACAGGATCACGATACGCCATCCTGATTACAGCGATTGGTCGGGAGAGATAATATTGGCAAAGGGAGAGATAAAGGATATTAAAATAGACTTACGGGATATGGGCAGTCTGACGATATTGACTGACCCCGTGGGAAGCACCATATACATAGATGGTAAAGATGTTGGTATATCTCCGTACATAGACCCTCGAGTAGCTGTTGGAAAATACAATATATTGATAAGCAAGTCAGGGTATAATCCAATTACCAGGATCGTGGCAGTGAAAAAAGGCCAGGAAACGAAAGTAAATCTGACTCTTGAGCCGTTATCTCGTATTTCGGTCAACACATATCCTCCCGCCTGTAATATCTTCGTGGATGATAAGGAATTTGGTAAGAGCCCTATCATAGTATCAGACTTGCAAAAGGGAAAACATGTAGTGACAGTTAAGCATGTGGGTTATAAAACCTCTCAGCAACTGGTCACCCTCGTGCCTGGTGAAACCCGTATCATCAATGTATTCCTGAAGGAATCTCCATTTCAAGCGACGATCACGACAGCCCCTATACCTTCCGGGTATCATATAGAGTACACGATAACACGACAGGCTAACACGAATGTATATGTAACTAATTCAAACAACTCATTGAGAGCAATCATATTGAAGAATAAGAGTATGCCTCCTGGTACGCATGAAATTACATGGGATGGGAAGGACGAAGATGGGAATTATTTACCTGATGGTGAATATACGTTGAATATCCGTGCAGTTTCTATATTCGGAGATACTGCTGTTGCCAGGACAGCACTTCAAATAAAGAGAGCAGGTCAGATATACGTAGGTGCCTTGCCTCAGATATTTGGTTCTGTGTTGGGAGCTCTATCTACAGTGATATTCATTTACTTTACATTTTTAGGAAGGTGATCGAGAAATGATTTGGAAAATGTTTGTGATATCCGTGATCGTTTTGTTCTTTACCGTTAGTTTCTTTGCAGAAGTTCCTTTTATAAACGATGTTAAACCTTCATCTGATATCTACAATTACGTGATAAAGGTGATAGAAGCGAATATCATGGAATTGAGTAATAACAACTTCTATGGTTCTGATCTGGTGAACAGATATGAACTCGCTAAGGTATCTACAAAACTCATCGATTATGTGGATAAGAAGGCTCCGACAGAATTGGCATCACTATCCCAGCGTCTGGAGAGCCTTAGTACAGAGATCTCCTCGATCAAGAGGGTAAATGTAGATGCCATTACGAAGAGGATAGGACAAAATGAGGAACGCACCACAGCTCTTGAGAAAAAAATGGTTGTGTTCGATCAGCTTGATAGCGTACTCCGGTCGATGCAGAGTTTAACAGGAAAGATTCCTACCCTCAATGAAAGGATGAATGGGGTTGAAAAGGCACAGGTGCAGATATTAAATGGTTTTAATGACATTAAAGAAGATATGGGCAAGTTAAAACTCTCTTTCGAAGGAATGAAATCCCAGGTATCAGGCATTGACAAGAATTTAACAGATTTAACATCGAGATCAGACTCCACTGTGAACGGTCTGAGGAATACACTTTCCGATCAAGGTAAGGCAATCTCAATTCTACAGCAGCAGATATCTCAATTTAATGTACAGGTGCCCTCACTTGTGGATGAATATTCAAAACTCGAAACCAATCAGAAGAAGATCTCGGATAATTTATCAAATCACGAAAATCGGATAAAGGCGTTAGAAATAAACGATATGAATTTCCTCAAATCTTTTGAAAAACAATCTAAGCAAATCGATGCGCTGGAAAGAAAGGTAAATGCTTTACCTACTGCTGGGGGAGCACTTTCGATATTATCTTCCACACAAACTCTGTGGAATGCAGTTAAGCCAGATGTAGACAGGGATATAAAGGTGGAAAGCAGGAAGATAATGAATGAACTGAATACCCTTTCAGCCAGTTCTTCCAGGGCTATATCTACTCTAAGGGTAAAAGTAAAGACGAATACCGACTTTCAACGTTCTTTAAAAGCACTCCTAAATGAGAACGTAGTGAAT
>QNAT01000035.1 GCA_003641555.1 Thermotoga sp. | reverse complement strand
GATGTATATCGCCATGAGATTCAATATTCTTTTAGAAAAAGGATCCATCTTCACATGAGCCCACCATAAAAGCAAAAAAAGAACTACTATAGCGATGACATTCAAGATAAACTTCGTTCGTTTCGATAACATATCTCTACACCTTCTCTTCCAGAGATTCACCCATGATTCCAGTAGGTTTAACGATTAAGAATATTATGAATATCGAGAATGTGAATACATCTCTGAGACCACTCAACGATGGAAACAAGGCGACGATCATGATCTCCAGAATCCCGAGGAAGAATCCTCCAAGAGCTGCCCCAAGTACATTTCCTATACCTCCTATAACGGCGGCTATGAATGCCTTCAAACCCACCATGACACCCATGAGAGGGAAGATCGAAGGATATTTCATCGCATACATGATACCTCCTATTGCGGCAAGCCCGGATCCCAGAGCAAATGTGAACCCTATAACTCTGTCTGCATTAACCCCCATCAGTTTTGTCGTGTCTATATCTCTCGAAAGAGCTCTCATCGCCATCCCTATTTTAGTCTTGAACAATATCCAGATCAATAAAAACAGGGTGAAGATCCCTACTATCGGTATGACAAAAGTCAGGTTCTGTATCCTGATACCACCTATGCGACTCATATTATTGAGTACTGGTAAAACCGGGAATGGCTTCGGTCTTCCTCCAAAAACAACTATGGCAAAGTTTTCGAGAAACAGTGAGACGGCTATTGCCGTTATGAGTGCAGAAATACGTGGAGCATTTCTCAAAGGTTTATATGCTATCCTATCTATAAAGAAACCTACCAATGTGATCGAAACTACCGTTAAAGCGAAACTCACATACCATGGCAAGAGGAATAGACTTATTCCGTAAAAAGCAAAATATGTTGCGAGCATGAAGATATCGCCATGAGCGAAGTTTATCAACCTTAATATGCCGTAGATCAAAGTATAACCTATAGCTATAAGAGCATATACACTCCCTAAGGATATACCATTCGCAAGATTCTGTAAGAAAAGCTGAATGTTCAAATTTTCCACCTTCTTTCCCCCTATTCCTGCGTTCGGGGCGAGGTGCACACAAGAACGCAGAGAAATATCATTTATTACGGATTTACAAATCCCGCGTAGACAAACTTTCCATTTTCAACTTTCTTTATGACCGCTGATTTTGTAGGATCACCATGGTGTATAGTAATGATCCCGGTAGCGCCTTTGAATCCTTTTGTACTCTCTAATGCATCCCTAATCTTTTGAGGATCATCCGAACCTGCCCTTTGAATAGCATCTCTTAAAACGAGATAGGCATCGAATCCAAGAGCCCCAAGAGCATCTGTCCCCTTATGGTACTTTTTCGTATAAGCATCAACGAATTTGCCTGTCATTTCAGAGGCAGCCATCTTAGGATCGAAGTGCGTTACGTAGTACAATCCTTCAACAGCCTTACCACCGATCTTTATCAACTCCGGTGCCTCTGCACCATCTCCGCACAGCACGTATCCTTTGTATCCCATTTGCCTTGCCTGTCGTACCAGCAAAGAGATCTCAGGATAATAACCTGGAACGAATAGAACCTCGGGTCTGGTAGCGAGCACAGATGTGAGTTGAGCAGTGAAGTCTTGATCCCCGGTAACGTAGAATAGTGTCTTTGTTATCTTTCCACCCAATTTCTTAAACGTTTCCTTGAAGAACTTGGCAAGACTTATAGAATAATCCTGTGATACTTCTAATATGACGGCAGCCTTTCTGACACCAAGTTCGTTGTATGCAAAGATAGCAGCGGCTTTTCCCTGGAAAGGATCGACGAAACAAACCCTGAATACATACTTCTTTCCCTGGGTTACAAGTGGATTAGTAGAAGCGTTGGACACCATCGGGACGTGTGCCCTTTCGGCAATGGGACCTGCTGATAGAGTATTGGAACTGCAAATACAACCTATTATCGCCTTTACTCGTTCCTTTTCTATAAGCCTTGCGGCTGCGTTTGCTGCTTCCGTCTTATCACTCTTGTTGTCCATAACGACCAATTCGATCTGTTTACCCAGCACGGTAGGGTACATCTCATGAGCTAACTTTACCCCATCCAAAGTCATCTGTCCAAATCCCGCAACTACCCCTGTCATCGGGAAATCTACCCCGATCTTGATCGTACCTCCCCCAAACGAAAGTACAGATATGAGAGATATCATTAATACGATCGAAAAGAACTTTCGCATATCACATCACCCCCATTTTTTATAAAGAGCACCCCGCCCTTTTGTGATTTACGTATTTTATCATGGAATATATAAAACATCCCAATCGATCGCCTAAATATGGGTATTTTATCGACTTGACAAATTAAGAAGTGGCTTCATTACATTTCCAATTGTCCTGTAAAAAGGGTTTTAAATGATGTGTTTTCTTTGATATCATTGTAGTTCCCTGTTGCTGCGACCTTACCCCTTTCCAACACGTAGATCATATCTGCGAATTTAAAGGAAGACAACCTATGGGAGATCAGTATAATAGTCATGTGTGGAAATCTTCCTCGCAAGTTTTTCATTACATTCGATTCTGTAGCGGAGTCAACCGCAGTTAAAGCTTCGTCGATCAATATCACTTTAGGCCTTTTCAACACCGCCCTCGCTATTCCTATCCTTACTCTCTGTCCATCCGATAGCGCTTTACCTCGAGACCCCACAAACGCCCCATATCCTCCCATCTGCTCTATTTCCTCATCTATACAGGCTATTCTTGCAGCTTCTTTTATCTCTTTCAGATCTATTTCCTCATCTTTAATGGCAATATTTTCCTTTATCGTGCCGTAGAATATATACACATTTCTATTTATATATGCCACCGTATCTCTTATTTTATGAGTAGAGAGTTCGTTTAATTCATTACCATTGAACGTTATCTTCCCCCTCTGGGGTAGATAAAATTTGGGAATGAGTTTCAATATTGTGCTCTTTCCCACCCCTGTTCGACCCACGATTGCGATGAATTTTCCTTCCCGTGCATCTATTGACACATCATTTAAGACATCTCTTTTGCCATCATATGAAAATGTTACATTGTCAAAGGCTATGTTGTACTTCTTTGGCTCTGCACCTGTCATCTCTTCTTCTTCCTCTTCGAGTAATTCTTTCACTCCTTTCCAAACCGCTCTCGGAGTCTGTATCTTCACCCTTGCCAGGGATATCTGCTGGATCGGTTCGTAGAGGAAGAGTAAAAGATTGGTGATCGCCACCACAGTTCCTATCGTCGTACTTCCCCTTAACACGAGATATGTACCCACTACGAGAAGAAGTATCGGACCTATTGAAACTATACCTGTTAGGATAGCACCTGCCATAACCCCGTATTTGTTTATGGCAAGGTTGACGTTCAGTAAGTCATTCAAACTTCGAAAGAATCTATCTTTTACCCTGCTGTACAGGTTATCCACCTTAATGGTCTCTATTCCTGATAAGCCTTCTTCAAGCTCTTTCGTAACCACTTGATTTGCACTCGAGAGTTTCCTGCTCTCCTTTGCCATCTTCGTGTTCAGCAGAGCAGTGGCTAAAGCGAGGATAGGGATGAGTACAAGTGAAAGGATAGCGAGAATCACGTTGAGCCTGATCATCAGGATTAAGGCGGCCGCTACGAAGAAGATACTGCTGTAGAGTGTAAGATAATAATTTCTGAAGAGTCCAACACTCCTCGAGGCATCGTTTGAAATCCTGGACATGATGGAACCTATATCGTTATTCACAAAAAAAGACATGGGCAGTTTTAGAACCTTGTTCAGGAGGTCGGTTTTGAGGTCTCGAGCCACTCTTCCCTCTATGATAGAGGCAGTGTAGTTCTGAAAGAAATTGGAGGTGATCCTTATGGCGATGACTACGAGCAGAAAGATGGACCAGATGAGAACCTCAGATACATCCTTCTGTGGGATCACGGTATCGATGAAGTACTTCAAAATGAGTGGATAAGGAAGGGCACTGAGAGCAGTAATGGTTGCCATAACCAGGGAGGTAAAGATCAATAAGGGATACTTCTTGTAATAAGATTTCATTTTATTATCACTCCTTTTTTTTATTCCTGGATTTCTTGAACCTATTTTCAAGATACAACATCAATATATTATGCCTCTTTTTTAAAGATTCGGACAGGATCAAAAGAGTCGAACCTACTTTTTTAAATGCCTTCAAGGAATGAGTAGGTTCACCTCCACTGCCTGAGCAAAGTCCGCATAAACAAGTATAGCCTGGGATTTTAGATTCCCTATTCGGAATTTCGATTTTGAATTTTTTCATTATTAACCTCCTTCTTTTCAAGTTGAATCGCCAAAATATTTTTTATAGTGAGACTCACATTCTTTTGATCTATCGGTTTATTCTTCATGCAAACTTTTAATTTTGTATGTAACTTCTTCACGCTTTCATAATAGCAATGTTCTCTAAAAGTACATTCGGAACAAACATAATTACAAGGACTTTTATAATACTGAAAAGCTTTTTGTGGGTCTTCAAGATCACTTATAACCTCATCAACAATGGTATCCTTATAAATAACTTTCAACAATTGATTGGCACATCTTTTCTTTCCTTCTTTCAACATGCGAAAGTAATCTCTACAGCACTTGTAATATGATAAAATTTTCTCATCGTTGAGACGATCCTGTAAGAAATCTATGTAACTCAGTAAATGCTGGTATGCTTTATCGATTTTACCCAGTTTGTAATATGCAGTCGTGAGAAACAAATCATAATTAATTTTATTCCATGGAAATGAAGCATCAACTGGCAAACCCAATAAATCTGATAGTGATTTATTATTCAAAGAATCTTCCTCGCTTATGAAGTTAACTATTTCTTCCAACTTTTCTTTAGAGCAATCTTTAATTTTTATAATCAATTTTCCAATATTACATTTTTTGCCAATGTGTTCATATTCTTTTGTAGTATACATTGATATTTCCGACATACCTAATATTATTGTATGATAAGCAGGGAAACCCAAAAATGAAACATCACGAATTAATATCTGGTAATTAAGACTGACAATCAAATCCACTAAATATCTCAAAGCTTCTTTATTGTTCGAGAATGTCTTGAAAGAAAATTCCTGAAACTGATAAGAAAACTCATCACTAAAAAAGTGGCTGGGATAAAGGCCTGATCCAGTTGAAAATATACTTTCAAGATTACTTTTACGTTTATATAAATCTGATCCATACTCGAAAGAGCTAAATCCCAAAAAGGTATCCAAATCTTTTCCTTGCATTAGTTCTGTTAGACATCTTTCTAATGCGATCTCCAAAATTGGATGTGCACCAAATTTTACGAAATAGCTGTTTCTTTCCTTGTCGATAAGTATTGCCGCTATAACAGGTAACTTTTTCCCAAGAGAACAATCTTTAACTATGATTTCATACTTTTCATTTTTCTCTATATCCTGAATTATAGAATGCTGCTGAGGGAAAATTTCCCTTATATACTTCCTGGGAATCGTCGGTGGCACAATGTCATTGGTTAATACCTCCTTATTGGCATATCTTTCCAGACATTCTGATATACCTTGAACTAAAGCCTCTTCAGGAGTATTCCCTGCGCTCATTCCATTGCTTTCATAATAATATTTCAAAAATACTGTTGGCAAATAAACGATCCTATCATTATTTAAATTATAAAAAGGAAGGCAAGTAAAACCCTGCTTGTTAGCAAGAAGTTTGAGATATTCAAATTTATTTCTGTTATTCCCATCAATGGGTTTAAAGATCTCGCATATCTCCTCGGGGCTCGATTTCAATAACTCCGAAGGACTTACATACTTTTCGTCAGGAGAATGGTAAAAATCCAGATATCTGTTAACAGAATCATCAAATTGAACATTAGGGTATAAAAACTGATTTTGAAGTCTTTCCATGAGCTCACCATAAGCACTGGCTAATGCCAATTCAATACTTATACCTTTCCCGTTAACAAACAAATTGGTTTCGGGGATCCTTAAATTTACCGAATAAATATTCTTTATTGGATTTTTCCATCGACTTTCGATTGGGAAAATACCTAATCTCATAAGAATATTTCTGATCTTATTGATAGTTTTTATTGGTGGATCATCTTTAAACTTTTCACTTGTTGTTCTCATTTTAAGATTCAACCTATCTCACCTTTACCGTAGAGCTATGCATCAACCTTCTTCTCGCATCATTTCTAAGATATTCACATAAAAATGGTAAGAAAGCATCCAATCTTTTGTATACTCTCCAGGAAATGGCAGGACATCCTCCCCCACATAAATACCTATACGGACATTCTTTGCATATTTCCTTTTCGTTGACCGAAAGCTTACGAAATCTTTCTCTGATGGGTGAATCCATCAGTTCATCATACCAGTTATCATTTAAAACATTGGAGATCTTAAACTGTGTTTCTTCGATAAAATTTTGACACGGATATATATCTCCTTTAGCATCTATGGCAATAATAGAAGTACCTCCACCACATTTTAGTTTATAATTGGGACCATAATTCAAGAAGGTTTCTTCACTAATATGTTCGTTTTCTATTTTTATTAACTTTTTAATATCAGGCATTGAGGGAATTTGCTCGTACGAGTTGGGAAGAAATATCGTTGCTACGTAATTGCTTATATTATATCTTTCTCTCAGTTCTCTTCTTGTTCTTTCAATATCATTGATATTGTCACTCGTTATGATACTTCTAATCCATAACTTTTCTGGAAAATATTTTGAAAACATTTCAATGTTTTTCAAAATGTGGTTAAAATACTTTATTCCTCTATTTCTACCCTGTATCTCTTTATCCAAACTGTCTAAACTTATAACAAATCGATCGATCACGGAATTCAATTTCCAGAAGTTTTCTTCATTAAATAAGCTACCATTAGTAAGCAATTCGTAAGAAATGGTAGTAGTTTTTGTTCTTTTCAATATTTCATATAAATCTTCTCTCAAAAGAGGCTCTCCACCAGTTATTACAAATTTTTTTATACCTATTTGTTCTAATTTTTCTATGCTTTTTATCCAATCATTTGTCGATAATTCATTAGATTTATCCTTTGTTATTTTAGCATTATAGCAATACCAGCAATGAAAGTTACATCTGTGTGTGGGATGCAAATAAGCGATTTTCGGGGGTTGTGATTTTTGAATCTGATATTCCCTCTTAAATTGTTGAATAGATTCCTCGAGATTTGCTTTTCGATAGAAAAAGATCTCTGCTTTAACCATATCATCTATTGCCTGTTTTATTTCTTCATCGGATAATTTTGGTCTATGATCTATAAATTCACTTTTGATTTTTTCAAAATCCACTATTCCACTATTTTGAGCAATTGTCTTAACCAATATTTTCACCGCAGAATTTCCTTTAAGCCATTTATGATTCCCAGAGCTATAAATCCACACCTTCCCATCGTCACTTTCCTCGATTAAGAGATCTGGATCGAAAAACAATTTCATCATAACTTTCCTCCTTTTTGCTTAAAAGCCTCTACTGATAGAAAATATCTATCAGTAGAGTAATTCTCACCCATAGCAATTCAGTAGTATCTCACGTAAATCTCCAAATTTGGGGGTATTTACTGGGTAATCTGTCCTCCGCTTCCAGCTCCTGAGAAGATGCCACACAGACAAAAACAGCCATCGGGTTGATGATCCTCACCTTCATCCTTAGGGACTTCGATATCAAATATTCGCATTCTTATTAACTTCCTTCACCATATTCTCATCCAGCGCTGAATGGAAAAGGTTCACTATGCCATGAAACTCATCGTGAAACTCTCACTCGATACCTTTTCTTTTTGTATTTTTATGCTATTACGGAATTCAAAAGCCTTTAAGACTTGATATTTACTACGTTTAACAGAATTTCTCCATCTCTCGTCTTCAAAGATCGTTTTCATATCAGAGCGTATTGGCACTTATTTTATAAACTTCCTATATATTTTCCATACTATATATGCAACTATCCCAAAAGGATTATGCTTATTATTTGAAGTATACTGGTTAGAATAAACACTTCTCTCACCCCTAAATACTACAAGTAATCGATAGAAAAACGGGATACGAGTACAATTTAATCAAACCGTTAATTAATAGATATACATCCACTATCCCATACCCGGAGATGTATACACTCTGTTTATCACCAGAAATGTGATGATAAGTTCCAGTATTTGTCAATTTAAGACCAATTGTCCATCCCGTAAGTTCAACTCGTTGATAACGGCTTTCTATCTGCTTAAATGCTCCTCCACAGTACAAAACGTAAACATCCCCAGATTTCAACACTGGACCACCAATACTCAGTATCGTTCCAGAAGCTCCCAGGACACCGATTGCCAACAGGATCAAAATTGTGATCAAAACTAACTTTCTCATCGTTCTTATTCCTCCCTTTTTAAATGAAGCCCATCGATGAAAAGATAATCGGGATTAACCAAAGGTACTAAGT
>QNAT01000034.1 GCA_003641555.1 Thermotoga sp. | reverse complement strand
GGTTTACAGGTAACGTTCGCCCCTGCATCTATGATGATAACATCACCTTTGATGGATGGAACAACGGTCGCTATTGCAGGGCGTTCCACACCTTTTATTCTGCCTATAACGAATGTCGATACCGCAAGCATTGCTCCCGTATTACCTGCACTTACAAACGCATCTGCTTTGCCTTCTTTTACGAGTTCGGCACCTTTAAAAAAGGCTGAATCCTTGAAGTCATGGAGAACATTAGTCGGTTTTTCATCCATAGATACGACTTGAGAAGCATCCTCTATGCTTATATTCGAAACATCACCGTAATTCAACATCTCTCTTTCCAGCAGTTCCTTAGGGCCAAGGAGAATGATCTCCGTATCATATTTCTTACAGGCATCAACGCTGGCTTTGATCACCTCTCCTGGAGCTCGATCTCCGCCAACACCGTCAACTGCAATCCTTATCTTTTCCCCACTCATCAAACTTCCAGGACCTGCCTTCCGTTGTATTCACCACATTCTCTGCAGACTCTGTGTGGTAGTTTGAGTGCACCGCATTTTGGGCACTTCACAAGGTTTACAGAACGCGCCGCGTAAAATCTTGCTCTCCTTCGTCGCATCCTGGATTTGGACATTTTTTTCTTTGGTACAGCCATTTCTATACCTCCTTCCTCAAAGTTCAAGTGTCTTTAAGATAGAAAACCTTGATTTATTTGCTCTAACTCTGGATGTTTTCATGCATACATGTTCCGGATGCTCATTCAGGTTTATCCCACAATGTGGACATATACCTTTACAATCTTCTTTACACAATATCTTCATTGGAATCTCTAATAAGAGAGATTCCTCTACCCTATCTGTAAGATCTATCTCATCTTCGGAATAGTATATCACATTCTCGTAATCTTTTAGTTCTCCACTTTCAACTATAGGTTTTTTATCAGGGTCATAACGCTTGTATATCGCTTCTATCTTACCCTTTAAGGGTAATTCTAATCTTGTCAGGCACCTATCACACCTGGCTTCTAAAACAGTGCTTGAATCACCCTTCACTATTATATTTTGTCCCTCTCTGCGAGCTGATATGTCTACTGTAACTGGTTGTAAAACCTTGTGGGGTTCTCCCCTGAACTCAAATGTTTTCCAGGGCAACACTTCTCTTATTCGAAGCATTCTTCTTTCACTTTTAAGCTCTTCAACTTTTATGATTAACATGTTTTTCACCTTCTCGTTTCTCATTTGCACCTTAAAGAAATTATAGCCTTTCATACAACCCATTTCAAGAGTCTTACGGTTCCACATAGGATATTTCGTCTTTTGTGGATCAATTTTATTTTACACTACTCAAAAAAACGGACAAATTTTATGGGTTTACCCTCTTTTTGGTTTCTAACCGGGATTTTGGGATATATAATTTGGACAATTTTCAGAAAGGAAATTCGTTATTCTCAAGTTTTTTCCTGTATTTATGTGAATGAGAAAAGACTCCGAACCCAATCCTGATCCACCGAACAAGATGCCGTTTTTATAAAAAGTGCATTACATACTCCTTTCTGTGACCCCGTACTTTGTGGCAGGCTAACAATTTTAGGTCGAAGTTCGTGGCAAGAGTTGTGATATAATTGGATTATGGATTATCTACGAACTCATTCATTCAGGATGTATGGATGTCTTAAGGGATTTGTGTAAAAGGGAAAAATAATGAATCGATGAGGCAAAACTGATGATGGAAAGAAAAACTGTTACCGATTTAACGTTTATAACTAACGAACCCGGGCGTATCCTTAAAGACAGATTTAATGTGCTGTGCAAAGAATCAAGGTTTTTCGATTGTTTGATCGGATATTTTTACCTGAGTGGCTTTCGTTTGATATATCCCGCATTAGAAAAGGCAGATAGGATTCGTATACTCGTTGGTATTGGCATGGGCAGAAAAGGCTATGAATCAGTAGAAGAGAGCAAACAAAAGAATTGGCATACATCTTACGAGACGAAACAGATTGTAGAGGAAGAAGTTAAAGAAGAGATGGAAGAATCCGAAGATGATAAAGACGTTGAACTCGGCGTTAAAAAATTCATCGAGTGGATAAAGAATAAGAAATTGGAGATAAGGGCGTATCCATCTGATATACATGCAAAACTATACATCTTCACATTTCCGCAGGGCTACATAGACGTAGGCAGAATCATAACTGGCTCGAGTAATCTCACCCGATCGGGACTCAAGGAAAATCTCGAATTCAACGTCGAGTTGAAAAATCCTGCAGATTACGAATTTGCCAGACAGAAGTTCGAAGAGTTGTGGAAAGATTCAGTAAACGTAAGTGAGAAATACGTACAGACTATTCAGACGAAGACATGGTTGAAAGAGGATATAACTCCATACGAACTGTATCTCAAATTCCTGTACGAATACTTCAGAGACGAGTTGAAGCCTCCATACGAATTCTCCATGAGGTATCTACCACAGGATTTCAAAAAACTCGAATATCAGAAACAAGCGGTGCTGAATGCGAAGGAAATTCTCGAAGAGTACGGTGGTGTATTCATATCCGACGTTGTGGGATTAGGAAAAACATATATATCGGCAATATTGGCAAAAGAGATCGAAGGGAGAACACTCGTTATAGCTCCTCCTGCCTTGCTTAGAGAAGAGAATCCTGGGTCCTGGAGGAATGTCTTTTCCGATTTTAACATCCCTGCCGATTGTGTATCCATTGGTAAATTAGATGAAGCCTTGAAGAAGATGGAAGAGAGAGAATACGATAATGTAATTATCGATGAATCACACCGTTTCAGGTCGGAGACAACAATCGGTTATGATAAACTCGCACAGATATGCCGAGGAAAACGGGTTATTCTTGTAACTGCCACTCCGTATAACAATTCCCCCAATGACCTCTTGAATCAAATTAAACTCTTCCAAAATCCGAGGAAAAGCACCATACCAGGCTTGCCAGGTCTCGAAGGATTCTTCAAACGGCTTAATAAAAGATTGAATGAAGTCGATCGCAAGGGAAATTACGATGAATATATCAAAATCACTAAAGAAAATGCAAAAGAGATCAGGGAAAAAGTGTTGAAATACATTATGGTAAGGAGGACGAGGGCTGAGATAAGAAAATACTACAAAAGCGATCTCGAGAAGAACAAGATAAAATTCCCAGAGGTCAAACCCCCGCATCCCATCTACTATCAACTCAACGAGCGAGAAGATAGGATCTTCATGGAAACGATGAGATCGATCACGCAAGAATTCAAGTACGCCCGCTATACACCTCTACTCTATCTCAAACAAGAGATCAAGGTCTTAGAGAAGCAATCCCAGAGAAACATGGAGGGATTCATGAAGGTGCTGCTTGTGAAACGCCTGGAGAGCAGTTTCTATGCCTTCAAGCGAACCATCGATAGATTCATCAATTCTTACCAGCAATTTCTCAAGGCCTTTGATAACGGTCGTGTCTTCGTAAGTAAGAAATACATCAACAAGATCTTCGAATTGATCGAGAGTGACAATGACGAAGAGATACAACATCTTCTCGATGAAGAAAAGGCAAAAGAATATAGCAAAGAAGAATTCAGGGAAGATTTCAGAAGAGATCTGGAGAACGACCTCGCCATATTGAAGAGGATAAAAGATATGTGGAACGATGTGAAGAGAGATCCAAAACTCGAGGAATTGCAAAGGAATCTTTCGAAGAACGAGATCCTGAGGAAAAATAAAGTCATCATTTTCACCGAATCGAAAGAAACGGCTGAATACCTTACGGAAAACGTCGGAGACAAAGCCCTCTGTTATACTGGCAGTTCCTCTAAAGAGATCGCTAACAAGGTAATAGATAACTTCGATGCGAGGGCACGATACAAAAGAAACGATTATCAGATCCTCATATCCACCGAGGTCCTTTCCGAAGGCGTTAATCTTCACAGATCAAATGTAGTGGTAAACTACGATATTCCCTGGAATCCAACCCGCATGATGCAGAGAGTTGGAAGGGTCAACCGTATCGATACCGACTTCGATACCATATACACCTTTAACTTCTTTCCCACCAAACAATCGGATGATGAGATAGAACTCACGAAGATAGCACGTTCTAAGATCGAAACATTCCTAACTCTTTTGGGCGGTGATGCCTCCATATTAACTGAGGGAGAACCGATTGGCCATCACGAACTCTTCGATCGGCTTCTTTCCACAAAGATACTTGATGAAGAACTGGAGGAGGAAAGTGAATTGAAATATCTAAATGTTATAAAGGATATCAGGGATAAAAATCCTCAACTTTTCGAGAAGATAAAACGCCTTCCCAAAAAGGCTCGTTCTGCAAAAAGGTCTATTCGAACGAATTCCCTTCTCACATACTTCAGAAAGGGTAAACTCCAGAAATTCTTCATAACGAATGCGATGGGGGAGACGCAAGAACTCGATTTCATCACTGCCGCAAAGGTCCTCGAGAGTTCAGTCACAGAAAGGTGCGAGAAGATCCCACTTGACGATTACTATGCACTTCTCAGAAGAAATAAAGGGGCATTTTTCAACGCAACGAATAATGAATCCTTTCAAAAACGTTCTGGCAGGGATAGTTCGGCAAGACTCGAGAATATCCTGAGAGCCACCTTGAAAAACGGGAAGCGATTAACTGATGAGCAAGAAGCGAATCTTGAAAGAGTCAAAGAGCGACTCAAAGACGGTGCCATACCGAAGCGGAGATTGATGAAGACTCTGAAGGCGTTGAAGGATTTAAAACCAGAGTTGGACAATCCTCTCAAGGTCTACGCGATTGTTAGCAAAAACATTCCCCGAAGGCTGCTTGAAAAGCATTATTCGGAAAATTATGCGATGAGATCTGGAAAGAGAGAAGTCATACTATCGGTATATTTGGCAGGAGACAGTGATGGATGAAGCACAAGCGAAGGCTCTGATCAGAAAAACATTCGAAAATGAATTCAATGAAGAGAGATTCAATCGATTCATAAGTGAACTCTTGAATACCATGGAATCTACCCATTTCGATTACTTCGGTGCCTACATACCCGATCCTTACAAAGATCACATCTGCAGATATAAACGAATTGGAAAATACAACGATGGCAAAAATCGCATCGATGTCCTGATCACCTATCTTAAGAAGCAAACATCGATTGAACGTGCTCGTTCCAGGCAGCGTAACTTCGTTGCAGGCTTTCTGAAAGGAGAATACGGATCTTCGAGTAGGAAGAATGCGGCATTAGTTGCCTTCGTCCCTCCGGATGAGGAAGATTGGCGATTCTCTCTTGTGAAGGTAGATTATATCATCGAGAATGGAGAGGTAATAGAAAAGAAATCCCCAGCGCGTAGATGGTCTTTCCTTGTTGGGAAAAATGAAGCAAGTCATACAGCACAAAGCAGACTCATACATATCCTTGAGGATGATGAGCATAACCCTACACTTGTACAGTTAGAAGAAGCATTCAACATTGAGTCTGTTACAAAGGAATTTTTTGAAGGATATCGTGACCTTCTCATACGCACGGTAAACGAATTGGACAAGATAGTTGAGAGCGACGAAAAGGTAAAGAGTAACTTCGAATCCAGGAATATCAATACCGTTGACTTCGCCAAGAAACTCTTAGAGCAGATCGTATTCCTGTATTTCCTGCAGAAAAAAGGGTGGTTTGGGGTAGATAGAGATGACAGATGGGGTACAGGACCGAAGAATTTTTTGAGAAGGCTGTTCGATAAAAAATATGGTAACTATGAGAATTTCTTCAACGACATCCTGGAGCCCTTGTTTTATGAAGCACTTGCTCATCAGCGCGATGAGGATTTTTACAGCAGGTTCAACTGCAAGATTCCATTCTTAAATGGTGGACTTTTCGAACCGATCGGTGAATACGATTGGGTACATACGGACATACTCCTTCCAGATGACCTTTTTTCCAATAGTCATAGAACTCCTGAAGGGGATATTGGAGACGGTATTCTCGACGTATTCGATCGTTTTAATTTCACCGTGAAAGAAGATGAACCACTTGAAAAAGAGGTGGCAATAGACCCCGAACTTTTGGGTAAATTGTATGAGAAATTCAACGCCATAAGACCCGATAATTTTGGTGAATACAAAAAGGCTTTGAAAAGCAAGAAGAGTTTAGAAGAAAGGAAATTCAATAAGAAATTCGGTGTTTACTATACACCTCGCGAGATCGTTCACTACATGTGCCAGGAGAGTTTAATCAACTACTTATCGACGGAGCTCGAGGGAAAGTGCACTCGAGAGGATATCGAAGACTTCATCAAGCACGGCGAACAATACATCGAAAATGATGGCACAGCGTTAATTAAAGAGCAACGAATTAAAGAAGGTAAACAGAAAACTTCAAACTATGGCCCTAAACTTCCTGAGAGTATAAGAGAAAATGCAAAACTCATTGACGAAAAACTAAGAGATATCAAGGTTTGTGACCCTGCAGTTGGCAGTGGAGCGTTCCTTGTGGGTATGATGCATGAGATCGTGAATGCGAGGAACGTACTCTCAGTACACGTAAAAGAGCCGGAAAGGACTTCTTACAACTTCAAATGGGAATGTATAGAGAATTCCCTCTATGGTGTGGATGTAGATGCCGGGGCCTGTGAAGTTGCAAAACTCCGCCTATGGCTCTCGCTCATCGTGGATGAGGAAGACGTAACGAAGATAAAACCACTGCCGAATCTGGATTACAAGATCGTATTTGGGAATTCCCTTTTAGGTTTTCCCTCCAACGTTTTAAGGAATTTTACAATAAATGAAGAAATTGAGCAACTTAAAGAAAAATACACTAATAAAACAAACCTGTCTGAAAAGGTTAAAATCAGAAACAAGATCAATGCACTTTTTGATGAGTTAGTTGAACAAGCAAAGAAGTTTTTCAAGGAGATGGAAGAAGTTAATTTTGATTTTCGTGTTCATTTTTCTGAAGTATTCCATGAAAAAGAAAAAGGTGGCTTTGACGTGGTGATCGCAAATCCACCGTATGTAAGGCAGGAAAAGATAAAAGAATACAAACCATTCCTTCAAAAAGCAAGATATAAAGTTTTCAATTCAACTTCTGACCTTTACACATATTTTTATGAAAAGGCATACGATATTTTAAAAGAAAAGGGACATCTATGCTTTATTTCAAGCAACAAATGGATGCGAGCGAGATATGGAGAAAAATTACGCGAATTCTTTAAAGGGAACACGAAAGTTATAAACCTCATAGATTTTGGTGGATACCCTGTATTTGAGGCAACAGTGGATACGAATATAATCTTGATTCAGAAAATAAAAGCAGATAAAGAGCATCGGGTAAAATATGCAAATGTGCAAAGCAAGATCGATGGTGATATAGTTGATTATATTGAGAAGAGTCAAAATACGATTTATCAGGAAAAACTTGACAATAAATGCTGGACATTGGCAGGCGAAAGAATATTGAAACTGAAAGAAAAGATAGAAAGCATCGGAAAGCCATTAAAAGAATGGGATGTGAAAATTTACTTTGGAATTAAAACAGGTTTTAACAAAGCATTTATCATTGATACAAAAACAAAAGAAAGATTATGCGAAGAAGACCCCAAAAGTGCTGAAATATTAAAACCAATATTAAGAGGCAGAGATATTGGAAGATATTATTATAAATGGGCAGGGTTGTGGGTGATCTTTATTCCCTGGCATTTCCCGTTGAACAAAGATAATTCTATTCAGGGAGCTTCACAAAAAGCAGAATATAAGTTTAAGGGACAGTATCCTGCTATCTACAATCATTTATTACAATATAAAGAGCAGTTATCTAATAGAAATAAAACTGAAACAGGGATACGCTATGAATGGTATGCTTTGCAAAGGTGTGCTGCAACTTACTACCCTGAATTTGAAAAAGAAAAGATTGTGTGGCAGGAAATAGTTAGAGAACCAAGTTTTGCTTTTGATAATAAAAATTTCTATTGCGAAGCAACAACTTTCTTAATGACAGGGAAAAGCTTAAGATATTTAATTGCAATATTAAACTCAAAACCCGCAACATTTTTCTTCAAGCAATTTTATGCAGGTGGCGGCCTTGGAGAAAATGGGTATAGATATAAAAAAGCATTTTTAGAACAACTTCCCATCCCAAAAATCTCTGAATCAGACCAAAAACCATTTATTGAACTTGTTGATAAAATTCTTTCTATCACTCAAAAAGAAGATTACGATCCAGAGGGAGACAGCAAAGATAACAGAAGTGTAAAAGAACTCGAACGCCAGATTGATCAGATGGTCTATAAACTTTATGGCTTGACAGATGAAGAGATAAAGATTGTGGAGGGGCAGAAGTAATGTTCAAACCAAGATTTACAATCACTCATAGTATAAATAATGCTCTTCTTGAAATAGAAAGAGCAAGAGGATTTTTAGAGGCGGCAAAATTAAAGGAGGAATGGATTAGAGAAATGCAAAGCGAGGCTCTTATTTCTGAGTCTCATC
>QNAT01000033.1 GCA_003641555.1 Thermotoga sp. | reverse complement strand
GGGGAAGCGTGATAATCTTTTCAACCTTCTTTACGTTGAAGGATTTCACCAACCGACACTGTCTTTCATTTACTTTTGCTTTTATTACAAGTGTATAGGTCCCAACTTCAGTTGGAACTCTTATACCCTCCTTTGTGGAATCAAAGACGAGGGCTTTCGAAAATGCCGTAAGGGAAGATTCAATCGTGTAGGGATAACGAAAATCGTAATATTTCTTTTTAGAAGTTAGGGTAGTTATCGTTACCGTAAAATCCTTAATGTTAAACTTCATCTTTTCCTTACGTTTATTTGCTATCCAGACCTTGAAATTGAGGATATCGTTTATCCTTACCGTATCAAAATCACCATTAAGAAAAAATGATAAGGAATCGATCGAAGTATGTGTAGGAGTATTTTTTTGAAATCTAAAGGTAAACCACCATGCGAGTGCAAGGAAAATAACGATCACTATGAAATTCATTACAAGAATTCCATGATACTTGTGAGAAGAATGTTCTTTTTTCATCTATGTCGATACTTTATCTCCTTTCACAACCTTTTCAACCCGAAAGTCCAACGACTTTATACTATAAGTCTTTGTAAAGAATTCTATTTTCATTTGCACCCATTTGTGTTAAAGGGTTTTTTTCGGGAATATAACCTCTTTCCTCCTTCAAGGCAAGATACACATCCATTTTTGCCTTTTCTATGGTATAGGTAAACTGATAAATCCAGTCTCCATCCACGTGAAAGTTGATCCTTTTGCCCTTCATTATAACTGGTGGGGTTATTGCCATAACATAAGCATTTTGATACATGGCAACAGTCCAATGACTGATCGCTGTTGCAAACAGTTCAGATATCGCACTTGTTCTTACTTCGTTCGAAGATGCTAATCGGGATGAATTGAACATGTTATCGGTTATCTTTTTAAAGAGATCCTCATCTATCGACAGTATCGATAAACCTTTTAATCTACCTACAATACCTATTATTAAAGATAAACCTCTTTCTATATCAAACGTTCGAGCGATCTCCTTCTGCTCGATCTTAGTTGCTGTAACTTTTCCTACTCTATTCAATATATCTACTACTGAATAATTAAACAAATTGAATACCACACGATCCATTTTATCACCCCATTAAGATATTCTCGTGACCCTCACGATTTCTTCCAACGTTGTGATTCCACATATCACTTTCCACAATCCATCCTGAAACATAGTTCTCATTCCATTCTCTATAGCAAGTTTTCTCAGTTCCAACTCATCTATTACACCCTTTTGAATATATGCTTTCGTTTTGTCGTTGATTTTCATAATCTCATGAATTGCTGTTCTTCCTCTGTAACCAGTCTTGTCACACTTATCACAACCAACAGGTTCACGAACGTTTATTCTTTTTGTGGAAGCCATATCGAAGTGCTTTATACTTTCCATAATGCGAAAGGAAGGGTCTACTCTCTTTGAACAAGTGCATAGTGTCCTGATCAGGCGCTGTGCAATTATTGCTACTACAGTTAAAGAAATCAGATGAGGGTCTATACCCAAATTCACTAATCTGGCTATGGTGCTCGGTGCATCATTCGTATGTAATGTAGATAGAACCAAATGCCCTGTCATAGCGGCTTCCGTTGCTATTTGAGCAGTTTCTCTATCTCTTATCTCTCCTACCATTATCACATCTGGATCCTGCCTCAAAACCCTTCGGAGTAGATTTGCAAATGTCAAACCTATTTTGGAATTCACGGATACTTGATTTGCTCCTTCTATTTGGTATTCCACAGGATCCTCTATAGTAACTATATTTCTCGTTATCTCATTCAATCTATTGATAATAGCGACCAATGTTGTAGTTTTACCACTTCCCGTTGGCCCTGTAACCAATATAATACCATAGGGTACTTTAAGTACATCTTTCAGGATCTCGATATTGTAATCATTTAAACCCAATTCCTCTATTTTTTTACTGGCATCTGCAACTCTTAAGATCCTCAACATAACTTTTTCTCCATATATCGTTGGCAGTGTAGAAACCCTAAAATCGAATTTACCCTTCTTCGTGTTTAGAAAAAACCTTCCATCCTGGGGTAATCTCTTTTCAGCTATGTTCATCCTGGACATGAGTTTTATCCTTGATACCATAGGCGATCGTAGATTCTTCGGGAGCTCTATATATTTCCTCAACATGCCATCCACACGGTATCTTATCCTTAATCCCTTAGTTTCTGGCTCTACATGGATATCACTTGCATTTTCCTCTATAGCTTTTAATACGATACGGTTTACCAGTCTAACTATTGGTGCATTCTCCTCTTCTTCTGTTTTTGCTTCTTCAACCATCTTCCCTTGCAGAATCTTGAATTCGTTTATAACATCCGTTTCTCTATCCTTGCCATATAGGACATTCACTGCTCTCTTTATTTCTTCTCTTGATGTAACCACTAATGAGACCTTCTTCCCTGTTCTATAACGCAATTCATCCACACCCTCCAAATTCATAGGATCATCTGTAGCTATGGTTAAAGTGTTATTTTCCATTGCTATCGGAACAAAATTGTAATGCTCTACGATCTTACGAGGTATCAACGTAGTCATGGATGGATCTCTCTGCACATTGATCTTCTCAATAAAGGGTAAATTCATCTGCCGTGATAAAGCAATAGAAATATCCTGCCACGCTAAAGTACCCTGTTCAACCAATGCCTCCCCTATTCCTATACCCTTCTCGCGTTGAAGTTTTAAGGTATCTACCAATTGTTTTCTGGTTATCAAGCCTTGTTCAACAAGGATATCACCCAGACGGTGTTTACGATGCCAACCTTCATCAGTCATATACATCATAACCTTTTCGCTACAAAACTAAATAAGTTGCTGAATTTAACTCTATCCACTATAGAAACCCTATGAACTCTCAAAGGTCGAGATCATCGATTTCCTCGGGTAATCTGTATATAGCGGGTTGCTCTTCTTCCTGGATATTTGCAGTGTTATCAAAGCCTGTCGCTATCAATGTGATCTTCATCTCATCTTCTGGCAAATTGTCATCGAGACAGAGCCCGAACTTCACATCGGCTTCTTCACTTGCCATATCTTTTATCATCTGAGTGGCATCATTCATTTCCTGCATCTTGATATTCTTAGGAGCTGTTATATTCATTATGATTGCCTTCGCAGTTTCTACAGGCTTATCCAGTAGTTTGCTTTCAATAGCATTTTTTGCTGCCTCTTTCGCTCTCTCTTCTCCCTTTCCATGTCCTATACCTAAAACAGCAGTCCCCGCTTTTCTCATAACCGCTTCTATATCCGCAAAATCAAGGTTTATCAATCCATGTTGAGTTATTAGAGCTGATATACCTTCCACACCTTGATAAAGAACCTCATCTGCTTTTAAAAACGCATCTGTAACTGTCCAATCACCAGATATTTCTTTCAGCAACCTGTTGTTCGAAACCTTTATAAGCGTATCAACGTGTTCGCTCAACTTTTTTAAACCTTCCCTCGCAACTTCAGCTCTATTTCTCATCTCAAAGGAAAATGGAGTGGTAATAACTGCCACTGTCAATATGTTCATTTCAGAGGCGAGTTGAGCTATAAATGGAGAGGCACCCGTGCCAGTTCCTCCTCCCATACCAGCAGTTATAAAAACCATATCTGTTCCTTCTAAGACATCTCTTATAATAGATTCACTCTCCTTCGCAGCTCTTTCTCCAATGATAGGATCTCCACCTGTACCAAGACCTTTAGTTAATTGAGCCCCCAATTGAAGTTTAATCTCTGCTTCACTGTTATCCAGATCTTGAAGGTCTGTATTAGCACAGATAAAAATTACTTTATCAACACCTGCATTCATCATCCTGTTAATGGCGTTATTCCCGGCTCCCCCTACACCTATTATTTTTATAACTGCATTTTTTCTACTCAAATTTTTTTCATTGAGATCCATTTCGAAAACCATACCTCTAAACTACACCTCCCTTCAAATTCATTTATGGTTTCACTGCGTCCTTGTTTTGCAATACCCTAATTTACTTTAAACAAATTTTTTCCAATAATCTATGAATTTCTGGAAGAAACTTCTTTTCTTAGCCTTACTCCTTTGCTCATTTCTTTCAAGATTACTGTATCTGTAGGTCCATATCGTCCCACCCATGATGGTACTAAATGAAGGATCTGAAAGCACATCTTCTGGCCCGTCTAAGATGGTGTTTCCAGAATTTGCATAATTACCTATTCTACAAGGATACCGTAATACCTCTTCGCCTATTTCCTCTATGCCTTTCAAATGAGTTCCTCCCCCGGTCAAAATGATCCCCCCTGGAATGGAAGTTTCCCCATGGGCACGTAAGAAAGGTTCTGCCCTTCTCAATTCTTTACGAACGTATTCTAAGATCTCTTTGAGACGGGCATAGATGATATAAGATAATTTCTTTGCAGATACATTTATCTCAGTGATGTTATCGGGTTTTCTAACTGTGATATCCACATTTTCCTCCAATGCTTTTGGAAGAGCAAATCCATTTTCCCGTTTTATTCTCTCTGCTTCTGCATAAGATATACCCAATACTTGAGCTATATCTCTCGTGATCGTGGAACCACCAAGGGGCAAAGATCTTACATATATCGGAACCCCATTGAAATATACTACGATATCTGTTACCCCGCCACCCAAATTGACCACAGCTACTCCTCGTTCTTTTTCGGTCATATTCGCACAACTCTCGGCTGCTGCTATCCCTTGATATATAAAAGAACTGACATCTATATCTACATCTTCTAAAAGATGTTTAATGCCTTTTATTATTCCTATATCTTCAGTTATCACTACTGCATCTACTGTTAATTCGTCGGCCATCATTTCCAGAGGTGTTGATACATCTCTACCATCCAACTTGTACCCCAGAGCGAGTTTATGTAGTACAAATGTATTGTTCACATTTAATCCTTCTTCTTGCGAAGGTAAAAACAACGTTTCCACAGCCGCATTCAATGCTCGATTTACATCTTCTTCCAAAATGCTATTTCCTTCTGGACGCTGGGCAATATCTACAGAACCATGAACTATATGAGAATCGACTTCCTGGGAGCTCAGGCACACATGATACGTTGTATCAAATACTCGCTTCCCGATCATACTTTCTGCAATTGTTACTGTTCCTTCTACTGCTTCTCGAGCCTTTAATATATCTCTAACCGCTCCCTTGTTAATACCCCCAGAAGGTCTTTCTGCATACCCACTTATTTCTATCAGTCCGTTTTTCTCGTGAGATATCATCACTCTTATCGTTTCACTACCCATATCAACAACAGTAACAAAACGTCTCGGATCCCTCATTTTCTACCTCCCGCCTGACTCATCTCTCAAAGACAAATTCATCATTGGTAATCATCTCTACCCGGCTTCTTGTCGGAAGAGTTTTCCATATCTTTAAAAACACACCTGGTATCTCTTCAAGGCTTTTAATATCCTTTACTCGAAAAACTATCCCCTTCCTCATATAAACTACATTACTCTTTATATCAATCTCCGACATATTCTTGAGCAGTGTTTTATCCAAGTTTACCATATAATCCAGTTTTTTTACAAGTCCATTTCTGGATAATTTACCAAATATGAAGTCCGTTTTATTTAATCCACATATTATTGGTAAATGATAACTATATGGGTCTTCATCTATTTTTAACCTCCTGAAAAGAATTCCCTTTTCATCTGAAAGATAAAAATTCTGGCCTACATGCATGATAAATGTCTTCTTTCTTTCCTCGATCATGAAATTCAATTGATCATGGGATACGATTACCCCCTTCACTCTTCTTATAGCAGAGTCGAGTATTTCTCTTTCACCTTCCAATTCAAAGATACTCCATCTTTTGTCGAGACCATACAATTTACGAATGTAATCCGCAGAGAGATGTGAATTACCCATTATTTTTATCTTCCTAACCGTGAAAAATTGCCATCGAAAGGGAATAGAATATATCAAGATAGTTATTGATAGAGCGAATAGAAGCACAGAAAAAATATGAGTTAGATAAGAAAACTCTATCGATCGATGATATTGCAATGCTTGTGGTTTACCCGTCTTTTTTACCCCACACAAACCACTTCCATTTCCAGTTTCACACTGAATTTCTTGAACACTTCCTTTCTTACAATGGAAACAAGGGCATCGAAATCTTTTCGAGTTCCACTTCCAAGATTTACTATGAAATTCGCATGTTTTTTAGATATTTCGAGACCTCCTATCCTTTCCCCCTTCAATCCACAGGCATCTATCAATTCCGCTGCGTGCATTCCTGAAGGATTCTTGAATACAGAACCAGCAGAAGGTTGATCGAAAGGTTGCTGAGTTCGTCGTTTTCGTAGAAATAGATTCATCCTTTTCTTAGCCTCTCTTATATTGCCTCTTACTAACCTCAATTTTACCTTTGATATTGCAAATGGCATCGTATTTTTAATATGAACGGTACGGTATGAAAAAGAAAAGTCCCCTTTTTGCAATACAACTATTTTACCCTCTTTTGTTATTACTTCGAGATCCTCGATAAATTCTCCTATAGATTTACCAAATGCCCCAGCATTTGACATCACCGCTCCGCCCACGCTTCCAGGTATACCTATCAATTCTTCCATCCCTATAAAGCCCGTCTCATGAGCTTTAGAAATAACTTTATATAGTGGGCATCCTGCTTCCACTAGTATGAATCCATCTAAAAAAACCGAAAAGGTATTCATCCTCGCCAGACATATCACGATCCCATTGTAGATCCCATCTTTGAAGATCGTATTGCTTCCACTTCCAAGGATGAAATACTTCGCATCGATCTTCTTTATGATTTTCGCCAGGAGTACGAGATCCTTTTCATCAGCAGGGTATAGTAAAAAACGAGCCCTTCCACCTATTTTTATAGTGGTCAATTCACTGATATCAGAATTTTCATAGATATCACCTGAAAAACCCTCATCGAGGATGATCTTTTTTACACTTGAGTTCATAGCTCACTTTTTTCGTAACTTCAGTTATATCCCCTGCTCCAAAGGTAATCAAGAAGGTATTATCTTTTACCTCATCATTCAATATCGCATATTCGAGTTCATCAAAATCGGAGACATAGATAGCATCTTTGTCATTTCTCTTCAAAGAAGTTACGATCATCTTCGAGTCTATCCCATCTATCATCTTTTCTGAGGCAGCATAAACATCTGTCACATAGACCTTATCAGCCTTCATCAATGCCTTAGTGAAGTTTCCATTTTCCCTTACTAATCTTGTGTAACGATGAGGCTGGAATATCACAACTACTCTACCTCTGAATATCTTTCTAATGGTTAGTAGATTTTTCTCTATCTGAGTGGGATGGTGAGCGTAATCATCCACAACATAAATGTTGTGCCTATTATTACGATAGAGAACATCAAATCTCCTCTTAACACCTTTAAATGTCTTCAAACTATTTTTAATGGTGGTAAAATCCACACCTAATCTTCTACAAACGGCTATTGCATTTAAAGCATCGTTTATGTTATGAATACCCGGGATGGGAAGGAATAGTTTCACAGACCTTTTCCCTCTTTCGTAGACATTAAAACTCGAGCCAAGATCTTCAATATGTAATTCATCAGAATAATAATCAACAGAGGGATCAGAAGTAGAACAGGTTATCAGTTCTTTGACTCCTTTCTCATCAATATTTACACAGTCGGGAAGGGTTAATACCGTAAAATCTCTTGCATTTGCCGCATATCGTTTGAAAGAATCGATCAATCTTTTCATATCTTCTTCATAATGTTCCAGGTGATCTCTATCCACGTTGGTTATAACAGATACAGCAGGGCACGTTTGTCTGAAGTAACCATCGCTTTCGTCCACCTCCGAAACAAAAAATGTGTCCTTTCCAATTCTAATATTCCCTCCAAATGCCTCCAATTCTCCTCCAATAGATACGGTTGGATCATAACCTGCATCTATCAGGATTTTACCTATCATAGCGGTTGTAGTTGTCTTACCATGTGTACCTGTTACGCCAATACTTTTATATTTAGTATTGATTATCTCGTTAAGAACCTCCATCCTCTTCATAACTCTTATTCTTCGACGCCTTGCTTCTAATAGTTCTACATTCGATTCAAAAATAGCACTTGAAGTTATTACAAGGGAAACATCCTTTCCTACATTTTCGAACCTGTGTCCTATCATCACCTCTATTCCTTTTTTCCTCAAAAGCAGCGTCCTGGAATTTTGTACATCATTAGAACCTCTGACTTCATACCCAAGATAATTCAGGTATAAAGCCAGGGAACTCATGCCTACTCCACCTATACCAATCATATGCACTCTCATATCTTATCCTTTACCATTTCTTTCACTATTTCAGAAGCGGATGTCACCTTAAACTCGCCTAACTTCTTTTTTATTCTATCTCTTCTAACTTTATTCCTTATAAGAATCCTGATAGTTTCAATGAGGGTGTGATCGCTTAATTCCTCTTCCTTTATCATTAAGCCCGCACCCTGGCGAGATAACAGT
>QNAT01000032.1 GCA_003641555.1 Thermotoga sp. | reverse complement strand
TCTTATTTGATACGACTCCTCTGATAAAGTTCCATATCTTACTCAGAAATACTGCACGTGACCACAGGTTAAAAATGGCATTTCCTACGAATATAAAGAATGGGAAGATCGTCGCTGAGATGCCATTTGAATATGTAGAACGACCTTCTTACCTCGATAATTCTCGTCCGATCCCGCAAAAGTTGCTGAGAATATTCATAGGTGCTCGGGAGTGTGGCAAAGAATATACTTTCCCGATGAAAGACTTCGTTGCTATTACGAATGATTCACAGATATTCAGTGTTATGACAAGGGGTATTTCAGAGTACGAAGTGAGAGGTAAGACCATTTTTGTAACACTTTTGAGGGCGATCGGATGGATAGCTCGAGGTGATCTGAAACTGAGGCACGGGGATGCAGGACCTTTTATGTACACACCCGAAGCGCAGTGTTTGAGAGAAACAGAATACGAAATTGCCGTTTTCTTGGGCAAAGGAGGTGTACAGGATTCTGCGATTACTAAATGGGCACAGATCTTTCACAATCCACCAATGGTTGTAAAAATAAGCGAAAGCTCTGGTAGAGATACTGATGAATTCTCCCTTGGTAGTATGGAAAACTCGAACCTGAAATTAACTGCATTGAAGATTGCTGAAAATGGAGATGGGATCGTGGTTAGATTTTTCAATCCCTACAATAAAACTGTATCATTAAAACTTCCAGGAGATAACTGGAAGTGCTTTAAGACTGATTTGTTGGAGAATCCCATCGAGGAGATATCGAATGTAATAGAAATTGTTCCACACGAGATCGTTACGCTGAAGTTTAATATAACTTCCTTTAACGAGGAATATCAAATACCTGTTTTCGATTTGCTCACCCCAGAATTGAAACTACCTGAAAATAAAAGAATAACGGATGATGTGGTTAAACCCGAAAAATTGAAACTCCTGGAGGATAAAATGAAGCAACTTTCAAACCACCTTACCGAACTCAAATCCACAATTAAAAAAAGAAAGGGATTAGCTTATCATGAGGCGATGTTCGATTTTTATCGAAGTAAGAGGACATATCTTGAGGCAAAGATCTCTCTTCTGTTGAACAAAGAAAGAGTAGCAAAAGATGGAGATGAAAGGATAAAATTGGTAAAAGAGATCGAAAAAGTAGGTATTCAATTAAACGATACCAGAATAAAGAGAAGGGCATACGAGTACATATTGGACTATTGGAAGGCTGTTTTATAAGAATTAGATTTTACGTGCCTACGAATTCCACTGCAAATACTATTGTTTCAAAAGGTCCATAGGGACAGTAAAAAGATGTTGAATTTCGGACGGTAGATGAGTGAATGAGTAGTGCTAAGTTGATTCGTGATAATTCGTACAAATTCGTGGCTGGAAAGTTAAATTTCCCATCCAACATCTACAATTTAATATTTAACATCTATAGAAGTCCAACTTGCCGTAGGCGAATAATGCTCTGTGTCCCATCCGTGTCGTTAGCACGGCAATAGATTGGTGGATCAAAAATGGATTAACGTTTTACAGATTTATAAGCCGCTGTATCCCGTGTTGCATCATTTAAAGAATGTACTCGAAATGTTTATTCGGTGCATCATCAAATAGTTATCCCCTCTTTCTTTTCTTCCATTATATGAGGATAACTAACTTTTTTTCACCTCCTGTTTGGAGTACTTTTTTATATGATGCGACGATTTGATTTCGAGTAGATTTTTCGTGATGCAATTCGTATCCTTGATTTTATTCTTCCATTTTGCTATACTACAAAAGTAAAAGTGAAGTTGTTCAATTAGATTGCAGTCCGATGTATTAAGTAATCGTAATAGAAAATTCTTGCATCTTAATGGAAAAGATCGAAAGTGGGTAAATACCCACTTTTTTAGTCATTGAGGAGAAAGATATGAAGGATAGTGGAGTTGTGGGGAAAATTAAGGATTTGATCGAACCTATTCTTGAAGATATGGGTTTTTCTATCTTCGAGATCACATTTCGGGGAGAGAGGACTGGTAAAGTTCTCCGTGTTGTGATAGATAGGGAAGATAGGGATATATCTGTTAAAGATTGTGAAATGGTATCTACAGCAATAGATCCTGTTATAGATCCTGTGATGCAGATGATCGATGGTAAATATTATTTTGAAGTATCTTCCCCGGGTATAAATAGATCTCTGAGGAATTTCCAGGATTTCATCAGATTTTCTGGCAGGTTTACCAGGATCAAGTTGCATAACGCGATAAATGGAGTGAAGACTTTTAGAGGATATATAGTTAATTGTAATCCAAAAGACCAGACTTTTGAATTAGAAATTAGGGATGAAAAAGAGAAGCATGAAAAATTGAGTTTAAGATACTCAGATGTTTCAAAGGCACACCTGGAGATAGATATAAAAGAGGTGAAAAAGATATGAATATCAATCTTATCGAAGCTATAGAGCAGATAGAAGAAGAAAAACATATTCCTAAAGAGGAGCTTCTCCAGATGATAGAAGCGGCTTTGTTATCTGCGTATCGTAAGAATTTTGGCAATTCTCGAAATGTGGAGATAAAGATCGATAGATTGAGCGGAGATATCAATATATATCAGTTGCTGAATGTGGTGGAGGAAGTAAAAGAACCTGATATAGAAATAAGCATCGGAGATGCCCACATCATAGATCCCAACGTCGGTGTTGGAGATATCATAAAGAAAAAAGCAGAAATATCTGCTTTCAGACGAATTGCAGCTCAGACGGCAAAACAGGTTCTTATTCAGCGATTACGTGAAGTTGAAAAACAGATGTTATTTGAAGAATATTCGAATTTTGTTGATAAACTCGTTACAGCCGAGATCATTCGTATCACTCCTAATAGAATAGATGTTAGAGTAGGTAGGTTGGAAACTCACTTGTTGAAGAAATCACAATTACCAGGTGATTCGAGTTCAAGACGAAGCAGGTTAAAAGTCTATGTTCAGGATATCATAAAAAACACTAAAGGACCTTTATTGATCGTGAGTAGAACACATCCGAAATTAGTAGAAAAACTATTTGAGTTAGAGATTCCAGAAGTAGAAGAAGGGATTGTGAAAATAATGAGAATAGCGAGAGAAGCGGGGTATAGATCAAAAGTAGCTGTGAGTTCTACCAATCCGGATGTTGATCCCATAGGTGCATGCATAGGGGAACGAGGTTCGAGAATTTTCAATGTAATGCGTGAATTGAATGGAGAGAAGATCGATCTTGTCAGGTATTCTTCTGATCCCGTAAAATACGTTTCTAATGCTCTCTCTCCTGCAAAGATCGTTGAGGTAATGATCCTGAATGAAGAAAATCGTGAGATGAGAGTAATAGTACCACCTAACCAACTTTCCCTTGCCATAGGAAAACAGGGACAGAACGTAAGATTAGCAGTGAAATTAACAGGTTGGAAAATAGATATAAAGTCTTTAGAAATCGAGTAGGCTAATGATCATAATATGAAGACACAGAGAAGACTTTGTGATAAGTAATATGTAATGAGTAAGAAAAGGAGAGTGAATGGATGGGGAAACGCTACAGAGTATATGAATTGGCAAGGAAATTGGGTATGCCCAGCAAAGAGCTCATAACACATCTTAAAGATTTAGGCGAAGATGTAAAAAGCCATATGAGTACTCTCGATGAAAACATATCAGCTCTCGTTTTAGAGGCATTCAAGGAAGAAAAGCAAACCCAGAGGAAAGAAAAAAAGAAGTTAAAGAAGGTAACTTTACCCGCAGCAGGTATAACTATTTCCGATTTAGCTAAAAGGCTTGATATGGAAGAAAAAATGCTCATATCGAAACTTTCTGAGATCTTTAATTCTCCACTGTCTCCGAATACATTCTTAAAAACCGATATACTTATTACAAAATTAAAACTGGCTTTATCCGATGTAGAGATCACCTTTGATACCACTGATTTAGATGAACTTGCTAAAAGATATGTTACGTACTATGAAAAGCATCCGGAAGAATTAGTGAATCGTCCTCCTGTAGTTACGGTTATGGGACATGTAGATCATGGGAAAACCACCCTTCTGGATGCTATCAGAAGCACGAATGTGGCTGAGAAAGAAGCAGGGGGTATAACTCAATCTGTTGGGGCGTATCAGATAACCTTTAAGGGTAAGAAGATCTCCTTCATAGATACCCCTGGTCATGAAGCATTTACGAAGATGCGGATGCGTGGTGCACAGGTCACTGATATAGTCGTTTTGTTAGTTGCAGCAGATGACGGTGTAATGCCTCAAACCATCGAAGCTTATGATCACGCAAAGGCTGCTGGAGTTCCAATAATAGTGGCTATCAATAAGATAGATAAACAAGATGCCGATGTCGAAACTACAAAGAGACAGATCGCCGAAAAACTCGATTTAGTTCCTGAAGAATGGGGAGGAAATACCATATTCGTTCCTATAAGTGCTAAGCTCGGTAAAGGAATCGATGATTTGCTCGAAATGATCCTCTTGATATCCGATATGGAAGATATAAAATGCTACCCAAAAGGGCGAGCTCGAGGAGTGATTCTGGAATCCAGGATCGATAAAATGCGAGGCTCTGTCGCTACTGTGATAATAAAGGATGGGATATTAAAAATTGGGGATTACATAATAGCAGGAGATGTGGGAGGAAAAGTGAAAGCCCTGCTGGATGAGAATAATAAGAGGGTAAAAGAAGCAGGACCATCTAAGCCAGTAGTAGTACTTGGCTTTAACGGTATTCCTCAACCGAATTCTATACTGTATGCATTGGATTCGCGTAAAGTCCTGAAAGAAACTTTAGAAAAATGTGAGAAAAAACGTTTTGCCGGAGCAAAACCTCAGAAGGTGAGACTCGAAGATATATTCGAAATGATGGGAGAAAAAGAAGAAAAGGTCTTGATGCTCATATTGAAAGCAGATACGGATGGAGCATTAGAAGCCTTAAGAGATGCCATTTTCTCTTTGAATTCCGAGGAGATCAAGATGGAGATCGTTCATTCAGGAATAGGGATGGTAAATGTTAGCGACGTCATGCTCGCCTCTGCCTCCAATGCTGTAATAATAGCTTTTAACGTACCAGTGGAATCTAAAGCAGTGGAGGAGGCAAAACGCGAAAAGGTGGAGATAAGATCTTATGATGTTATCTTCCATATTACCGAAGACGTAGAAAGGGCTATGCTCGGTATGTTAGAGCCAGAGTATACCGAAGTTTCAGAAGGAAAGGCAAAGGTCAAAGAGATATTCAAAGTTTCGAATTTGGGGAATATTGCTGGTGTGGTTATAACGGAAGGATACGTTACAAAGGAAAGTAAAGTCCAGATATACAGGAATAAAGAAATGATCTATGAAGGAACTATAGATTCACTCAAACATTTTAAGGATAATGTGGCGAGAATGGAGGCCCCTCAGGAATGTGGGATAAAACTGTCGAAGTTCAATGATCTCCAACCAAAAGATGAATTGAGATTCTACCATCTGGAACCAGTTAAAAGAAAACTTCATTTCATTAAGAAGTAAGGGTAATTGCTTTTTAAAGATCAGGCTGAGAAATGAGAACTTCTGATTTCGATTACACATTGCCCAAGGAATTGATCGCCCAAACCCCCATGGAACCTCGTGATGCTGCAAGATTAATGGTAATTAATAGAAAAACTGGCCAGATAGAGGATAGGATGTTCCATGATTTGATAGATTTTTTCACTTCTGATGATATGCTGATCTTAAATGAGAGTAGAGTTATACCCGCAAGGTTGTACGGTAGAAAATCAACGGGTGGGAAAGTAGAAATCCTTTTATTGAACGATCTGGGAAATAATGTATGGCGTACCTTTGCACGTCCAGGAAAGCGTATAAAACGAGGGACAGAAATGTACTTCAACGGTGTGAGAGCTGTTTGTAAAGAAGTACAAGAAGATAGTTCAAGAATAGTGGAATTTCTCATCAACGATGATCTGTTAGAGATCTTGCCTTCTATTGGAACGATTCCTATTCCTCCATATATAAAAAATATACCTTCAGACCCAGAGGAATATCAAACTGTATATTCTCGAATTCCTGGTTCAGTGGCTGCACCTACTGCTGGTTTACATTTTACAGGAGAAATGCTCGATGATCTTGAAAAAAAAGGAGTCCGTATTGCCAGAATCACACTGCATGTTGGCGAAGGGACATTCAAGCCTGTTAAAACCGAAAAGATAGAAGACCATGAAATGCATTCAGAATTCTATTCAATCAACGAGGAAAATGCCAGAAAGATAAGAGAAGCTATAAAAGAAAACAAAAGGATAACAGCGGTTGGGACAACGACCACACGAGTTTTGGAAACTCTGGTTCGGCAGGGAGAAATAAAGGCGTGTTCAGGCTGGACCGATATTTTCATTTATCCCCCATATGAATTCAAATGTGTTGATGCGTTGATAACAAACTTTCATCTTCCAAAGTCAACTTTATTGATGTTGGTATGTGCTTTTGCTTCGAAGGAAATGGTGCTAAAAGCCTACTCGCGAGCAATAGAAAAACGATATAGATTTTTCAGCTTTGGTGATGCCTGCCTTTTCCTATGATCATGTACAGAAAGAGATGGAGCCAAAATTTTCTGACCGACGAGAATATAGCAAGGATCGCAGTAAGGGCAGCTAATGTTAGAGAAGGAGATACTGTGGTGGAAATCGGAGCAGGAAAAGGTATACTCACTTCTATCCTTGCTGAGGAAAGCGTTCAAGTCTACGCATACGAAATCGATAAGGATCTCGTAGATTATCTCAGATCGATGTTATCGAATAGAGATAACGTGCATGTAATAGAAGGAAACTTTATGAAAGCAGATCTGAGTGAATTACCACATAGTTCCATTAAATTTGTTGCTAATCTTCCATATCACATCACCTCTCCCATTATTAAAAAGGTCGTTCTTTCCGATCTCGATATTCGGTTGTGTGTCTTTATGATACAAAAAGAAGTAGGGACACGATTGATCGCCAGAGCAGGGGATAAAGAATATGGTTATCTTTCTGCCTTTGTCCGATACTTTGCTGATGTAGATAAGGTAAAGGATGTTTCGAAAAATGTGTTTTATCCGAAACCCGAAGTAGATTCCATGATAGTAAAATTAAAGATTACGAATGATAGAAGGAGAAAAACGATCGACGAAAAGACCCTTTTATCCCTTTTGAAGAATTCATTTGTCTACAAGAGAAAAACGTTGAAAAATAATCTTAAGGTGTTTTATAGCGAGAAAATATTAAACTATCTCGAAGAAAAAGGTATCTTAAGTAATGAGGTGCGAGCCGAATCATTGTCAATAAAAAAATTCATCGTTCTATCAAATGAAATATATAAAATCAAAACCAAAGGAGGAAAAAAAGGTGGATATGAGATATAACAAGTTGGTCAGGGATAGAATCCCTGATATCATCGAGCGGAGTGGCAAAATTCCCATTACACATATTGTCAACGATGAAGAATACTGGGTGAGTTTGAAAGAGAAACTCCGTGAAGAAGTTGAAGAGTTCCTGGAAAGTGAAAATGAGGAAGAACTTGCCGATATTCTGGAAGTCATATATGCCATATGTGATTTCAAACATCTTGATAAAGCAGATCTGGGAAATCTCAGAAGGGAAAAATTGAGAAAAAAAGGTGGATTCAAGAATAGAATAATCCTCGATGAAGTAAAATAAGTATAAGCATATTTCTGTGGGAAGGTATGATGATCCATATCAAAGATCGAAGGGAGGTTTTGAATAATTATGAATATTATTTATCCTATGAAATTCAAACCGATAGCAAAAGAACTCGTCTGGGGTGGAGAACTTCTCAAGGAATTTACGGAAGAAAAACATATCCGACCAATAGGTGAATTGTGGTATACATCGGACTTCAAGGATGATATCAGCGTTGTAGCGAACGGAGAAGCGCGGGGATATACATTAAGGGAATTGATGAGGAAATTTCCTGAAAGACTTATTGGAAATGCCGATGAACTCCCTCGTTTTCCTATCCTCGTTAAGTTCATAGAGAGTAAAAAATATCTATCAGTTCAGGTACATCCTGATGATGATATGGCTAAAAAATATGAAGGTGAGCCGTGGGGTAAGACAGAGATGTGGTATTTCATAGATGTAAAGAAAGGTTTTGATATAGTGGCTGGATTAAAGCAAGGAATTGAGAAAAAAGATATAGAAAAACACCTCGGTGAATCCTCTATCAAAAATGTCTTGCGACACGTGCATCCGAAGAAAGGTTGTTCCATTTACATACCTTCGGGTTTGGTCCATGCTCTTGGAGATGGAGGAATAGTGGCGGAGATCCAACAAACATCTGATACAACATATCGCCTGTACGATTGGGACAGAATAGGTATGAATGGAAAGCCAAGAGAACTTCATCTTAAAAAAGGATTTGAATCTATAAAAGGAGAACTTCGGCCAGATTTGATCTGCAAAGAAAAGGGACTATTGGTAGAAAGTCCTTACTTCAGCGTTAGAAAATTGCAATTAGAAGGAGAAAAAGAATTCAAAAAAGGGAATCGGTTTCTCATAATTGTATCCGTTGGCGAAGAAGGGGGGAAAATCAGGGGTAATGATGTGGAGACATCTTTTAATTCTCTCGATGTGATCCTCATCCCATCCGCTCTTGAAAAATTCACCATAACTTCGAAGAAAGGAGACTTCCTCTTCGTTCGTACTGGTTGATTAAGATTTTAGGCAACCGTTCTGCCGCAGAGTGATACAGAGGCACAGAGAAAAACCATAACAATAAGAAAGTAGTTTTTAGCCACAAATTTGCACCTGTTATGCTTATTTCTTTTGTCTTT
>QNAT01000031.1 GCA_003641555.1 Thermotoga sp. | reverse complement strand
GGTGCAGTGGTAGAAGATGTCGATGGAAATAGATTCCTTGATTTCACTGGTGGATGGGGATGCCTCCTGGTTGGATATACCCCTGAACGTGTGGTGAATGCCATCAAAGATCAGGTAGAAAAATATCTACATACGGACTTTACATCGATACCTTATGAACCACTTGCGGAACTTGCAAAGATGATCGCCGAAAGAACACCCGGAAATTTTGAAAAACAGGTTGCCTTCTTCAATAGCGGAGCAGAGGCTGTGGAAAATGCGGTGAAGATAGCAAAGGGAGTAACGAAGAGAAAGGCGATCGTAGTTTTTGAACAAGCCTTTCACGGCAGAACACTTCTCACGATGACAATGACTCATAGAGTGAAATACAGATACATTTATGGCCCATTTGCTTCAGAAGTCTATAGACTTCCCTTTCCCAATCCTCATTTGAACAAGATGAAGGTGGGTGACTTCGAGCAAGTATTGAAAGACACGGTATATCCTGAGGATGTTGCAGCAGTTGTGATCGAGCCAATACAAGGAGAAGGCGGATTTAATGTGCCCCCTGAAGGTTTCCTCGAAGAGATAAGAAGGGTGACAGGAAAGTACGGCATTCTACTTGTAGCGGATGAAGTGCAGAGTGGATACGGAAGAACTGGCAAATTTCTTGCTATTCAGAATTGGAATGTCATTCCGGACCTGATCGCACTCGCCAAATCCATTGCTGCAGGTTTACCCCTTTCAGCCGTTGTGGGAAAAAGGGAATACTTCGATGCGCTTCCCCTCAGCTCTATTGGAGGTACATTTTGTGGAAATCCTGTTTCCTGCAGGGCAGGAATTGAAGTGCTGAAGATGATGGATGAAGAGCATCTATTGGGCAAAGCCGTACATCTCGGTGAGATCATAGGTAAAAGGTTTGAAGATATGCAGAAGAAATATCCTGTCATCGGGGAAGTTAGGGGCATTGGTGTGATGAGAGCAATGGAATTCGTTAAGGATAAAGAGACATGGGAACCAGATAGTGATACTGCATCAAAAGTTATTCAAGAGGCTATGAAAAATGGTGTACTTATTGCAGGAGCAGGGATTCACGGAAACGTGATCCGTTTACTCCTACCACTTGTAACAACTGATGAACAGTTGAACGAAGGGTTAGATGTAATAGAAAGAGCGATCGCAAACGTAACGAAGTAGGAGATAAATGAAATTGACTATCCCCGTGGCAGGCCACAGGGAATTCTCAAGTTAAACTGGCATTGCGAAATTTGCGTTAGCCACGAATAAGAGAGAAATAGTCTGGTCAGCCACTGAAGTACAGAGACGTAGAGAAAACATTAGTTAAAATATGGATCTTAAATTCAAAATAATTTTCATAGTATTAGCACAGTCATAAAAACTATTCTCTGTGCATCAGTGGCAATGTGGTGTTTTTACAATCTCGAGCATAATTTCAGAGGTATACTAAGTGAAATATAAGATACTGAAGTTAAGAAAAGAAGACGAAGACAAATTCTGGGAACTGAGTAGGAAAACATTTTTCGAATCTCTCTCCTCGAGTGATTTCGTCTCTAAGGAATTTCATGATAGGGTCTTCGAGGAAATAAAAAACAAATATAGTTTATGGCGAAAGAGGAATCATATATTTTGTGCAAAAGATGAGATGGGTAATTACCTGGGGCACATATGGTTTGCAGAATTGAAAAATCAAATGACGGGTAATTCGATGCTCTTCATATACGACATCTCGGTGATCGATGAGGCAAAGGGAACTGGTGTCGCACAAAGCCTGATGAATATCTGTGAAAATTATGCCAGAGAACATGGATTCAAAAGGATCTGTCTTAGAGTTGTTGAGCATAATAAAAGGGCAAGGGCCTTTTATGAAAAATTATCTTTTCGGTATAAAGAATATATAATGGAAAGGATAGTGGATTGAAAAACACGGGAAATTACTTTCTCTCAGTTTCCCATTGCAATTTGATCTTGAAATCCTTTATCCCTGGATCACTCCTGATCGAGATCTTAAAGGTAGATTCCTGTCCAGGAGACATCATATACGGATCGGCATAGGCATCATCGATGGAAATGAGTTTACCCTGTGCATCTACGGATATAACCTTTACCTTTACGAACTCTGCGGTAATATTACCAATATTCTTGAGTATACCTTCAATGTAAATATATTCTCCAGTAGAATCCCACCTGTTTGTCCAATCGATTAACTTTATTCTGGCTCCGGAGGCAGGAGGAGAGGTTTGCCCTTCCAAATATTTCTTACTTTTGTAGTCAACCGTGAGATAGACTTTATAATCCTTCCCATATAGATCCAGAAAGATAAAAGTATCGGGAGTTTCCCATTCACTATGATAAGTTAGATCTCCTCTACTGAGAGCGAATCCCCAATCTTCAGGATTATTTCTGTATAAGCTGTTTTTGTTTTTCCAGGTGCAAAGCATTCTTTTAGATTTTCCATACTCTTTCATCAGGATTTTTCTTATGTTGTTGTAATCGTCAATATATTTGTTTTTATCAGTATGTTCCTCAACGAATTCATATTTTCCCCTTGTAAGGATCCCCTGATTAAAGAAATAGGAAACCAAACAATTTAGATTGTACACATGGGTGCGATAAGTCAAAAGATCTTCCTTTTCCACTACTAACCCTATTTGTTCTATACCCTTTACTCGTTTTTTTGTCATACCCCAGCGAGTCTTCCTAAAATCATACTGTTCTTTTACGTATTCCCAACTCCCATCATCTTTCAAAAGAACCTTTTTGCCGTCTTCTGTAGTGGCAAATTGGTCCGATAAAAGGGTGCTCGCCAGAAGAATACTTATAAGCCCAACAATGAATAATCGGAAAGGTATTGTCTTCATTACTCAAGACTCCCCACTATTCGATTCGTCTCCGTCAGATTTCTCAGATCTTGCCCTGATGAGAGGAAATTCGATAAAGCATTTATCCATTTTTAATATACCATACTGCGAAAAAGAAAAACTCGTGATACATGAGACGTAATATGTATTACGGAATGTTATGGAACTGCGTTTGATCGAACATCTCTAAAACCCCATGCCTGCGAGAACATATCCGGGCCTATGGCATAAATGAATTATCATACCTTTCCACAGCAGGATCATATTAATGATATAAAAGAGCGGCTAACGGGATTTGAACCCGCGACACCCTGCTTGGGAAGCAGGTACTCTACCAGCTGAGCTATAGCCGCATATTCGATCTGATTATATTATAAATTCAATTCTTCTTCAAATTCCCTTATCCACCATCTACTCATTCACTTTATTATCCTGGTACCAGTCTTCCCTGCAAGGGCATCTCCCACTTTTTCCAGTTCGGTTATTATCACTTCTTTCCCGGTAGATCTGACAAAGGCTATAGCAGACTCTACCTTGGGTTTCATACTGCCTTTTGCAAAATGCCCTGCTTCCATATACATCTCTGCCTCATCTGCCGTGATCGTATCCAATGCCTTTTGATCTTCTCTCCCAAAGTTCAAATAAACTTTTTCCACACTCGTCAATATGACCAGCAAATCCGCATCTATTAAACGCGCAAGGAGACTCGAAGCCCTATCCTTATCTATAACCGCATCTATGCCCTCTAATTCACCATTTTTTTTCCTTATAACGGGAATGCCTCCTCCTCCAACTGCTATTGTTATCACATCTCTAATCACCAAAGATTTTATGATATCCTTTTCCACTATATCCAGTGGTTGTGGTGAAGGAACGACTCGCCTGTAACCTCTTCCAGCATCTTCTACTATCGTCCACCCCTTTTCTTTTCCCAACATTTCACCTTCCTTTTTGCTGTAGAATGGACCAACAGGCTTCGTCGGTGATTGAAATGCAGGATCATCTTTATCCACGATTACCTGCGTCACTATTGCTGCTATATCCCTTTTTATACCTCTTTTTAGAAGAACATTGCTCAAGGATTGCGATATCATATATCCTATACTTCCCTGAGTATTTGCGTCGTGAACATCTATTGGCATAGATGGAATTTTCTCTTTGGCCGCATCTTGTTGAACCAGTAACGCTCCAACTTGAGGCCCGTTACCATGCGTTAAAACGAGATCATATCCACCATCTATCATGTCAGCAAGATATTTACAGGTATGAGCAAGGTTCCGCATCTGCTCGTCGAAAGTTCCCTTTTCCTTCGCACGCTTTATGGCATTTCCTCCGATCGCAACGACCGTTAGTTTTTTATCGTTCATAGATCACCTTCCTTTTTACTTTTGTGTGCGAATATAGCACCAAGACATAAAGAATAATACTTTGACTTTGCAGTATCGGCACGTGATACCATAACTATAGGTGCTTTTGCCCCGACAACTATACCGGCTATTACACCATCGGCAAAATAAACCACAGATTTCCCCAACAAATTTCCCGAAGTTATATCCGGGACCACGAGTATATCAGCATTCCCAGCCACAGGACTGCTTATCTTCTTTATCTTTGCTGCCCTCTCACTCAGGGCATTATCGAGTGCCAATGGACCATCTACTACACAGCCTTTTATCTGGCCTCTGGCGTTCATCTTCGCCAGAATAGCACAATCGATGGTGTCGTCTATGGCAGGATTTATCACTTCCACTGCAGCTAAACACGCCACCTTTGGTTTATCTATCCCCAATCTTCTCGCTACTTCTACCGCGTTGTTTATGATCTTCACTTTCTGCTCCAGAGTCGGCTTGATTATCATTCCCCCATCCGTAAGGAATAACAATCTATCTAAGGTAGGGATCTGAAGGGCTACAACATGACTGAGGATCCTACCCGTTCTCAAACCATATTCTTCATTTAATACTTCTTTCAAAAGAATGGAAGTCTTAACTAATCCTTTCATTATCATCTGTGCCTTTCCCCCTGAAACCAATTTGACACCAATCTCCGACGCTTCTTTTTGGGTAGATGCATCGATACATTCGAATTCAGAAGGCTTTATACCCAGGATCTCCATGTTTTTCTCTAACATTTCCCTTTTTCCTATGAGGTACGCATCTACTATTCCATTATCCTTAGCATTTTTCACTGCCTTTATGGCTTCGATGTCTTCTGCCCCGACGAGACCCAATGTTATCTTGCCCAGAGAGCGAGTAATAGAAGATAATTCTTCAAAATTCTTTATCATTTTACCTCCTCAAAAGCATGAAATTTTATGTCTACCTTAATATACTCATTCCACCTGGTTTTGTCAAGGTTTCGAAGGCTAAATGCAGCTTGTTTGTTTTGTGTTATAATAAATTATTGTTAAAGATATTGAGTTTTTTCTATACGAGGGTGGATTGTGGGAAGAAATAGGCTATTAAAAGCCTGGGGGTTCTGGTAAGTGTTGGGTGTTATGTAAAAATATGGAGAATAGACTTATTGGAAAGTAAAGATAAGATACTCATAGTAGACGATAGTAAACTTAGTGTGAGAATTCTCTCTGATATCCTTAAGAATATGGGATATGATGTTGTATCAGCTTATTCTGCAAAAGAGGCTTTATCTATGGCAACATCTGAAAGGCCTTCTTTAATTCTTCTGGATATTGTGTTACCTGACATGGATGGTATAGAGGTAGTTTCTGTATTGAGTAAAAGAGAAAACACAAAGGATATACCTGTTATTATGGTTACATCTCTGGAACAGCCCGAATATTTGAAAGCAGCCTTAGACGCAGGTGCTATGGACTATGTTAGGAAGCCTTTTTCTGAAGTAGAGCTTACGGCACGTGTCAATTCAGCCTTGAGACAAAAAGAGCTTTATGATAAGCTGAAAAAGATGGCAGTTACTGATAGTCTAACGTCTTTGTATAATCATGCTTATCTTGTAAGTAAACTCGAAAGGAGAGTTAAAGAATCCAAACGATATGGTAGCCCAGTTTCATTTATTATGATGGATATAGACCATTTTAAAAATGTTAATGATACATATGGACATAGTGCTGGAGATTGTGTATTGGTAGGCGTTTCAGATGTTATCAAAAGTCTTGTAAGGGATGTAGATATAGTTTCCAGATATGGGGGCGAGGAATTTTCTGTTGTTTTGCCTTTTATCTCTCTTGATAAAACTTGCATTGTTGCAGAGAGAATAAGAAAGAATATTGAAATTCACGAGTTCGTTTGCGGAGATTATAGTGGTAATATCAGTATTACAATTAGTATTGGGGTGAGTTCTTATCCTGATGTCGGAATAAAGGGGTACAAAGATCTAATTATTATGGCAGATAAAGCTCTTTATGAAGCGAAATCCTACGGCAGGAACAGAACAATTTATTTTAAAGATGGTAACTTTTATGAAATAAATACATAAATGGGGAGTTTATGATGAAAGCTGTAGTGTTAGGTGCAGGTTTGGTTGGTAGTGTGATTGCCAGGGATATGGCTAAGGATTTTGATACCACGGTGGTAGACCTGGATGAACAAGCCCTGAATAAGTTCAATGGCATTCGTGGTATGAGTACAGCAAGGGCTTCTGTAATTGACCCAAAGTCTTTAGCACCTATTATCAAGGATGCTGATGTAGTGTGTGGTGCGGTGCCAGGCAGTATAGGTTATAGGATGCTTAAAACTGTGATAGGGTTGGGAAAAAATGTTTGTGATATCTCGTTTATGCCGGAAGATTTTCGTAAGCTTGAGAGCGATGCAAAGGATAGTGGTGTCACTGTTATTCCTGATATGGGACTCGCTCCCGGAATGTCTAATCTTCTTGTGGGAAGAGCTGCGCATCTGTTAGATACAGTTGAAAGTGTTGTAATATATGTAGGAGGCTTACCTGAAAGGCCCAGGCCACCTTTTAATTACAAGATTGTATTTTCTCTGGAAGATACACTTGATGAATATTTAAGACCGGCTCGATATGTGAAGGATGGTAATATTGAAGAAATAGAGGCATTGAGGGGTATAGAGGAGATAGATTTTGCTCAGACTGGTAAGCTGGAGGCATTTTATACTGATGGACTTAGATCTCTCATATATAATATAAAGGCTCGGAATATGGCTGAAAAGACACTTCGTTACCCTGGATATGCCAATATTATGGATGCATTTAGATCTATTGGACTTTTGAGTGATGAGCACCGTAAATTTACCGCAAAGTTATTATTTCCTGTTTGGAAGATGGAACCCGAAAAGGGTGATCGTGACATTACTGTAATGAAGATAAGGGTCAGTGGTAAGAAGGGATATGATAAAGTTACCTATGAATGGTATCTATTTGACAAGTTTGATGAGGATAAATGGATTCATTCTATGGCAAGAACTACAGCTTTTCCTTGTGCTGTTGTAGCAAGACTTATTGCGAATTGTAGGTTTACTAAAACAGGAGTGCTTGCTCCTGAAATGATTGCTTCTGATGATGATGTGTTTCAATATGTTATTGACCAACTGGCCTACAGAAGAGTCAACTTTGAAGAGAAAGTTGTCATAGAAAAAGGGTATTTTAAGTGAATTTTGCCGCGTTGCCTCAAAATACTTTCCTCAATTTCGCTACTCTATCTCTTCTTTCTGCTTTAACGATATGAGATATGAATCTGGATGAGCGTTCTGCAGTGGCTATTGCGAGAAAATGCCCTTCTACATCCCATATACTAATATGATCGTTCTTTTTGAAACGCCCTTTCACTTTTATCACATCAGGGCAATAAACTTGCATACCATTTGCAACTCTCCTGGCAGCATTTTCATCAACTACAATACCAGGAAACGATAGGCTTTCATCTATACTCTTAACATTTTTGAGTATCTTTTCTCTGTCGAGAAAGGTGTCCTTTATCGCATCTTTTATATCAAATCTACCATTTTTTGTTCTTCGTAAACCAATGGCAGTCGCTCCACAGCCTAACCTGTACCCCATATCTGCACACAGAGAGCGGATATATGTACCTTTTGAAACAATTACCTTCATACATAATAAATGTCTTCTTTCATCGAAATGTATGAGCTGAAGTTCTTTTATTTCTATTTCACGTGGGGGTAGAGAGATAATCTTACCCTCTCGCGCAAGTTCATACAATCGCTTCCCCTGATATTTTTTTGCTGAATACGCTGGAGGAACTTGTTTTTGTTTTCCTCTCATCGAATCTGATATCCTCTTTATATCATCTTCGGAAACATTCACTTCATGTTCTTCCGTTACCTTTCCTGTTATATCATACGTATCTGTTATTATACCCAGTTTTGCTGTGAAGTAATATTCCTTCTCACCATCCGATAGATATTCGAGTATCCTCGTCCCCTTTCCTATACCTATGACCAATAAACCACTGGCAAATGGATCCAGAGTTCCCGTGTGTCCTACCTTTTTTATTCTCAATATATTTTTTATCTCTTCTACCACATCGTATGAGGTTTTATTCGTGCTCTTATCTATCAGAAGTATTCCCTGCATCTTTTTCCTCTATTTCAGATAATATTTTCTGCATCTTTATACTCCCTTCTATACCCTTATCAAACACGAATCTTAATTCCGGAGTAACATACATATGGAGGTGTTGACTGAGATATGTCCTGATAAAGCCCTTCGCATGCTCGTTCAAAAGCAGCATTATCTCATTTTTCTTTTCCTCATCTGCAAGGAAACTCACGTATACTTTAGCATACTTTTTGTCTTTCGAAAGTTCAACGCGGGTTACACTTGTCATAGTGATCCTTGGGTCTTTCATCTTTCTACTCAAAACCTCAGCAACCAACCTTTTTATATTTGCTTCGATGCGTTCCAATCTATGCGTCTTCATGTATCTCACCTCTATGTTGATTATACACTACACGAAGTATTATACAACTCCACAGCAAAATCATGCCCTTATGGATACAATACAGGATATCATAT
>QNAT01000030.1 GCA_003641555.1 Thermotoga sp. | reverse complement strand
GAGTTCTTCGAAGAACTCGATGTTTCAATCCCTTATAGGTTGGCTACAAACACTTTCAGTAAGGTAGTGCACCATCTATATCTTCCAGTGTTTCAATCCCTTATAGGTTGGCTACAAACACTTTCAGTAAGGTAGTGCACCATCTATATCTTCCAGTGTTTCAATCCCTTATAGGTTGGCTACAAACATTAAGGAAGCATCATATAAAAGAGCAAAGTTTGCGTTTCAATCCCTTATAGGTTGGCTACAAACCCACCTAAAGATGAGCGTAGCCGGGAACTTCCTGCCCGTTTCAATCCCTTATAGGTTGGCTACAAACAAGCGAGAGCGGTATTGCTACTCGCTTGGATAAAGGGTTTCAATCCCTTATAGGTTGGCTACAAACGATAACTGACAATGAGGGCAATAAATATGCTCTCGTGGTTTCAATCCCTTATAGGTTGGCTACAAACAGATACAAGGTTATTTCGCCCATCTGGAACTCCTGAAGTTTCAATCCCTTATAGGTTGGCTACAAACACATCGCTGTGGCAGGTAAAGAAGGAGGCCTGAAAGAGTTTCAATCCCTTATAGGTTGGCTACAAACTTATAGAGAAGGGTGTCTATATTTTTTCTCCACTTGGTTTCAATCCCTTATAGGTTGGCTACAAACAAAGCGATGTGATATACTTACCTCCTGATTTACAGTTGTTTCAATCCCTTATAGGTTGGCTACAAACCGATCCACTTCTTTAGCGCTTCTTTTCTTTTCTCTTCTGTTTCAATCCCTTATAGGTTGGCTACAAACTAAGAGTGTAGATAATGAAGATAGAAGATGATTGCGTTTCAATCCCTTATAGGTTGGCTACAAACTAATCTTATTTTAGAGGATGGCATAATAATTTCAGGTTTCAATCCCTTATAGGTTGGCTACAAACGGATCTTCGGTATAAACACGGTATGATCAAAGATAACGGTTTCAATCCCTTATAGGTTGGCTACAAACCATCATATCCATCTACGATCGGATTCTCATTTTGAGAGTTTCAATCCCTTATAGGTTGGCTACAAACGAAATGCTTGCTACAGTGCGAAAGAACAAGCGTGAGGTTTCAATCCCTTATAGGTTGGCTACAAACGTGACAAGATGGTCGACCTGCGTAGACCCGTATAGTTTCAATCCCTTATAGGTTGGCTACAAACCGTCTTTGCTCACTGTGTACATAGACCAGATTCATAGTTTCAATCCCTTATAGGTTGGCTACAAACTCAGCCACAATCTTCTCATGCAATATAGAAGATTGGTTTCAATCCCTTATAGGTTGGCTACAAACGGCTTTTTCCTCGTCATACCCGAGGTCCATATATCCTCGTTTCAATCCCTTATAGGTTGGCTACAAACTCAATCATGCTGATTTAGCAGGTATAGGTGAAAAGTTTCAATCCCTTATAGGTTGGCTACAAACTTAGACAAATTTTCTCTTATCTCAATTTACAAAAGAGAGTTTCAATCCCTTATAGGTTGGCTTCAAACTATATACCGCCGTGTAAAATCCGAAAAAATATTCCTGGTTTCAATCCCTTATAGGTTGGCTACAAACCCATAATGATGGCACGATCGAGTATGTTTATCTCGATGTTTCAATCCCTTATAGGTTGGCTACAAACGAAACCCAGAAGGTGGTCAACGCACTTTCATCTGCATGTTTCAATCCCTTATAGGTTGGCTACAAACTCCCAGTATATATATTTCTTATCCGTATTTCCATCTGGTTTCAATCCCTTATAGGTTGGCTACAAACGGTATCATGCGTAAGTGTGTTCGTTAGTGCAGTGAAGTTTCAATCCCTTATAGGTTGGCTACAAACGATAAAAGGGTGATAAAATGAAAAAGAGAAAAGAAAGTTTCAATCCCTTATAGGTTGGCTACAAACCATCCGATTGTGACTATTATGTGGTCCTCTCTTTCCCGTTTCAATCCCTTATAGGTTGGCTACAAACGATGTGAGCGTGTATCCCTCGTTAACTTCGCACTTAGGTTTCAATCCCTTATAGGTTGGCTACAAACACAAGAGAAGGAAAAGGAGGTGGAGATCGTCGATATCGGTTTCAATCCCTTATAGGTTGGCTACAAACTTTGGTATCTATAGGAAGATATCTGTTCACAGTTTTGTTTCAATCCCTTATAGGTTGGCTACAAACGGAATTAACGGGCAAGCCTGTATTCATAGCAAATGAGGTTTCAATCCCTTATAGGTTGGCTACAAACAAATTGAAGGAAGATGATATTGTCAAATATTTAAGAGTTTCAATCCCTTATAGGTTGGCTACAAACTGCAAAGCTATCGCCACTGTTGAATGACCAAGTGGTGTTTCAATCCCTTATAGGTTGGCTACAAACTCTGTCTTCACAGGATCAAATAAAAAGAGATGAAATAAGTTTCAATCCCTTATAGGTTGGCTACAAACCCTTCACGGTAATACATCACTTCTCTTATTGTTGGAGTTTCAATCCCTTATAGGTTGGCTACAAACCCATTAGAATATATATAAATATTATACTCTTTACTATTCGTTTTTCAAAGACCCGAAGCTCTTAAGATATCAACATCCCACTTAATATTTTACAGAAAAGTTAGAACAGATCGATAATTTCCCATCATTTTCCCGGTAGATTTTTTTGCCGTCGAACCTGCGGAATTTTTACAAGATCATGGATCGACGAGAAGATCATATGATGTTTCCTCTTTCTCCTTTTTCTTGACCAAGGATCTCCCTTGCAGAATATTTTGTATTGCGGAGAATGTAAAATACGACTGAATCTTCTTCGGGATCGATAACGTCGCTTATTTCCATCTTAAGTTTTTCGTATTTTGCCTTTGTTATTTCGCCCTCGAGTACGGAATTCTGTATCCAGATAAGATATTTTCTGCATATTTTAAGCACTTTGTTTACCCTCTTCTCATTTATATCATAAACAGTGATTACATACATTTTACCACCTCGCTACAAAAGGTATATATTCTTTTTCACCCATGAAATGCTTCTCCAGCTTGTAGAGTTCTATTCTAATGAGTCGTCTATATGAAACGCTACCTATATCTCTTAATTTTATTACCCCTTTCATCCTCTTATCGAACTCCTCTATAAAGATCATCCTTCCTTTATCGTTTAGGTAGGTGCCCTTCAGTTCCTTCATAAAATGTGTTGGTTTGATCATCTTTTTGTTCACCAATGTGAAGATCATCCTATCCACAATAATAGGCTTGAATATTTCCGATACATCAAGATTTAAAGAAAACCTTCTGAAATTCGTGGAGTGTAGGTATCCAATGCGCGGGTCAAGATGTGTTTGATATATCTGTCTCAGAACTTCTACATACATCAACGAATTGCCGAAACTTATTAGTGCATTGATCTTCCCCTTGGGAGGCCTCTTTTCCCTCTTCGAAAATTGAAACTGCTTGTCGGGAATAATGGGATTCCAGGCATCATAGTACATATTCCTTATATTTCCTTCTATCGCCATAACCTCTTTAACTACGCGTTGATCTGGGATCGAACTCGCGAGTTCTTCGATCTGGTTAATGTACAGGAGTAGATCGATTCCTCTGTTGTTATAGTATGTGAGAACTTTTAGGATATTGTCTGCTGAACCCTTGACGAATTTCTTAGCAAGGAAAAATCTCTTTTCCTCGTCCAGATAGTAACGTGCCTGGTTGAGGATCATAAAGCCTGAATTGTAGTGTTCTCTCGGATAGAAACTCCCCATATAATAGCCGTAGTGATTGAAGAAATGGAGGAGTATTTCATTTTGCGAGAGGAAATCGAGGAGTTTGTTGTTCAAGGATATCTCTCCGAAGATCATTATCTCGGCTGTGTTCTCCACCGGTATGAACTTACGTGTTCCGTCAGGCTTTTCGAAATATAAGGTGTTTTGCTTCCTCTTCAACGTACCGTTCGAGAAGATGTAAATCGTCTTCTTCATTTCACACTGTCCTTTCTATGCAAAACAGAAGTCTTTATAAGCACAGGCTCGACAAAAGCGTGTTTTATGCAACGGTGGGGGTATGGGTAGTGATATGATCCTTTGAATTTCTGCAAATGCCTCCTCCAGTTCCTTCTCAGCTTCAGCTGTGAGAATTACGCTCTCTTTCTTACGTTCTTTTGGGATAAGTAATTCTCCTTTTGCTTCAATCCCATTTTTCTTCAATTGATACAAATAAAATAAAAGTTGCATCGTTGCAGATTTTCTACCAATAGAAGATTTCTTAATTTCTCCGACTACTATATTTCCGTTTTCCTTTTTAACGAGATCTATCTTCATATTTTCAGTCTGAATCTCTTTTTTCTCTCTTTTATAAAATTGTTCTCCAATCAACGTCCCTATTTCAAGATACGTGTTATTTAAATATGGATTGATCTCATGTGCGAAAAACCAGAGTTTCCTATGACAAATGAAATAAGCATTTATGAGATTACCGGTGATTGCTCTATTATTCATATTATATACGTATCCTTCAGTTCTTTATCGAGTACCAATCCCAACTCGCTGTCGTAAAAAGCATCGATGACAAGTCCAAAATCTGTTTTCGATACCCTATTCTCTTTGGACAAATAATTATACTGATTAAGTGATATTGGTAGCATATACTTCATTGCCTCGTAAAATCTTTTATTTTCAACATTTTCGGCGTACTCATCGAAAAATATGGAAGGGATAACTTCCACGGATTTGAAAAGATTATAAAATTCACTTTCATCTTTATGTACATCAATGAATGGTGCATTGCTACGATAAAATTTCCTGAAATTTTCAGATACATCTTTTAAGATTTTAATTTCTCTTTCATTGTATCCGTCTTTATATACTTCATTCACCATATCCTGGACCAATAATTCGTCCAATACATCTACTTTACTTAAGATATGAAGACTTCTTTCGGTCCTCTCTTTACTGTAGATTCTTCCTATGCCACTCCCTTCCGTAAAGATATGTACTGGGGCAAGCCCTTTATTCCCTCTCCTATTTATTCTTCCAAATCTCTGTAGCAATGCATCGATGGGTGCGGGCTCCGTGTACATAATGTCATAATCGATATCGAGAGAGACCTCAATTACCTGAGTGCCTACGAGTAAATTCCTATCATTGAGATTCGATTCTATGTCCTCCCTGTCTCTTAAAATGAAACGACTGTGTAATAAGGCGGAATTAAAAACATCTCTTAATGTATTATAAACATTCTGTGCTTGTTTAACTGTGTTAACAGCAACGAGAATTCTTCTCCCAGTTTGAATGTCTCTTTTAATAAGATCGATATACTGCATGATACTCCCTCTTAAAACCTTCAGTCTATGCCTTGTGAAGCATTTCAATTCATAATCATCCATTGTTATCTCTTCCCCTATTCCAAGTTGTTCTTGAAAGTATCTCTTAAGAAACTCCGGCATGGTTGCTGTCATAAACAGTATTTTCCCGTTTAATTCATCTTTTATGAACCTCGAGATCTCAAGGATTAAAGAGGTGGTGTGGGGATCGTAGGAATGAATCTCGTCGAATATGAATAAACCCTCTACCATTTCTGAAATATTCTGTTCAAATCCTTTTAGGCCAAAAAATGCCTTTATGATCTGGAAGGGGGTTACGATCTTATAGGGTTTGAAGATCTTCCTGGCAAGACTTTGATACTTTTTTGCAAAATCTCTTGCTTCCTCGTAGTTTAAATTTTCTTTGCCTTCGGAGAAGAACCTATAAAGAAAGTAACTCGATTTTCCATGCAAAACGGCAACGATATTATCGTCTCCAAATAAATTTATGAGCCTTTTATACATGTAATTTATGCTTGCCGTATATGGTAGGATGTAGAAGATCCTTCTGGAATTCAAAGGATTTTGATTTTCTTGAGCCCATAACAAAGCGGCTTCAGTTTTTCCACTTCCCGTAGGAGAGATAATAAATACACTCCCTTTATGTCTCCTGGCTCTTTCTTGCACGGATGACAAGCGTCGAAATTTGAAATACCGTTCTATATCACTTATCGCTGTCTTTATTCTGGTTTCTCCAGCCGAGGCAAGATGATCTGAAGCGGTGAGGAATCCCTTTAAGAATATACCGTACTTTCCATGCAGAGTTGTTCTTTCATCCAGTTTATATTGTTTGTAATATTTAACGACGTAATTCTGGTAGGCGTCAACGAGATCATCGTAATCATTTACATGATGAAAATTTTCGAGTCTCCTGGCAAGATATTTTTCACTAAACCTGGGAATGAGATCGAGAAGATGATTCATCTCTTCTAAATCGATTTCTTGTAGTTTTTCTTTATATCTTTCAAAACCAGGGTTATCTTCAGGATATGTTGCATATTTCTTTCTTAAATCCTGAATATCTTTGTGGTGTGTAATTATGGTAAGAGCGATCGCCATTTTATCGTTTTCTGGAACGTCAATCGCAAATACAAAACCAGCGGATAATATTTCATGTCTGTAATTCCATCTTTTTCCCGTTTTTAATTCCTCTTGAAATCCTTTTGTACCTTTCCCGAAATCATGCAAAAAAATTGCATAGAATAAATTATCCCAGAATTGCCGAACTCCACACAACTTCGGTACCTCAGGATATGCCTCTCTTATCGATGAGAATACCCTTAGTACATTTTCTGTGTGTTCAATTAAAGATTCATCGGGTTTGGCAAGAAGCATTGGAAATCAGTGCTTTTTCGAGAGTGTCCCATCCCATAACATCTCTGTCTCTATTTCATCTAAAATGATGCTTCCAGGGGTTAGAAAATATTTCGGTTCATCTATCACCGCACCAGGATGATCTTGAGAATTTTCGATATCAGGATAAAAATATCCTCTGCCAGTTGAAAGTTCCATATCTCCTTCAAATTTGATATCTTTATCATATCTCAGATGAGAGATCAAGGTTATATCCTTATTGATTTTTACTTCGACTGTCTTAGTTTTACCATCAATTATTTTAATGGAATCGAGAATAACGTGTCCAAAGCCATATTTCGATTCTCCGCCTAAAATAAGTTCTTTAATCACATTAAAATCTTTAATGACAATTCCTTTATCATTCAGAACGATTCCTTCACCATCTATCTTTGTATCCTCCTCAACCCAAATGAACCCTGCGATTTTTACGCCCTTTAAGTCTCCCTTCTCATCCCTGAATCTGTTGTTTATGAATTCTATTTCATGCAAGCTTTTATCCTTTGCAGTTCCACCGCTATTTATCTCTGTAGAAATAAAACTTGCGATGAATTTATGCTCGAATTCTGTCTTCGTTATATCTCCGTATTTGAGCCCTTCATCTGTATAACGAGGAAAATAGATTGTTCTTCCATCATAAAGATAAAAATATGAGAACCTGAAATTTTTTATAACCTCTTTGCCGATATTCTTGTAATCGTCTGCCGTAGGATTTTCACATATATGTTCTGTTGCCCTCTTTGTTATAGCACCCCACAGGTTTCTTCCAGGAACGTAATACCGCGTAGGTGAGACTACAGAACCCTTAAAGGGTAGGTATCCAATGTGAAGTGGGCTCTTTAACCTGAATACAACATTGACTTTTTTCCACATCCTATTCACCTACTTTTGCGTGATACAATGCGTAAGTTAGCGTGCGCTCAAGGAGTTTCTTCATAAACAGTAGTTTATCGATGTCTTTGGCAACTTCCTGTAAATTCTTGCAAAACTTACTGAAATTCCCATCAAATGTTTCTGAGTTATTCAGAAGATATTTTTTTATCTCTGCTTTATTCAATAGATCTTTCAATTTTTTCCCTATATTCGTATCTTTCTCTTCAAGCCAGAGAAACATCGCATAAACGCCATCTTCCTGTAAAACTCCAAGGGCCTTTCTAAGATTATTCTCTAACTCTTTAACTTTTTTGTTATCGCTTTTATCAATAGAATTCATAATACTTTGTCCATACATCATACATATAAAATCAAGGTTGAGCATGGCTTTCACCTCCCAGTTAATTACTCCGATATCGTAATTTCTATTCTGCCGAATCCCCTCGTTCCAGCACCGCCGATACCGAGATTTTTGAGATATGGTTTAACCGCATTCATGATAATAGTCATTGCATTATCTGGTACATCATCTTCGTTTGTGGCCCTATCAAGGCAGATTTCAAATCCCAGAATCGTGCCTTCAGGTATTGCCTCGTAGGTGAATAACGCTCCCTCAGCTGCAGTCCCTGTCGTTGGATCTATCCTTACAGAGGTTCTTATCTCAAGATTATCGTTTACTATGTTGGAAAAAAGTTTATCTGACACTATAACTATCCTTTTCACCCAGTTCTTTATTTCTGAGGGTAAAACAACCTCTTTGCTGGCCCCAATTTTCTCAGCTTTAAGCAACAGCCATCCAAGATTCAGGGGTTTATCTGTGTCTATCCCTTTAATTGCGTAGGCTTCATTACCGATTTCATCTGGAATCTTTATTTTTTCTCCATTCTCATCTTTTATTTCTCCAAACCAGTATTCAATCAGGTCTTTTGTTGTAATCCACACAGTTCCCTGCATTGAGGAAACCGGAAAGAGGATTATCTGCCCGTCGTAGAATCGCAAAATTCCCTTTTTAGTTTTAGTCCCGAATACTTCTTCAATGTTTATATCCTTAAATTTCTTATCTGTCTCCTTCTCACCCTTCTTTTTAGCAATCTCTGCAAATGCTTTTACCACTCCTGCAATTGAAGTTCCCGGTATTTTTGGCACATCCGTCGACGGGTCTCTCACGATCGTGTTGTCCACTCTTCCAAGCCTGTAGCCCCCTGCTCCGATATGGATCGGATCAAGCGACTTTGCATAAATCTTTTTTGTTTCCCACATCTTATTTTCACTCACTTCTATCTACCTCCCTTTTATTACATGCCTGAAAAGAATTATGGTATCGAGTAAAAGCCCATTAAGGGCTGAATTTACAAGGAACCATTTCGTTTCTTCTCTTAAGCCTTTCCATTCACCAACAAAGGCATCTTTTAAAGTTGCTTCTG
>QNAT01000029.1 GCA_003641555.1 Thermotoga sp. | reverse complement strand
GCCCCTATTCCTCCTGCCTTTAAGGCGAGAACCAACGCAGAAGTTCCACTATTGGTAGCCATTGCATATTTACTCCCATTCCATTTAGCGAATTCTTTCTCAAGCTTTGCAACCTTAGATTCAGATTGAGGATCATTAAAGAGATAACCACAGCTACACCATTGACCACTTTCCAATACCTCAATTAATGCCTTTTTATCGGCTTCATCAAAAATTGGCCATCTTGCTTTTAATCCACCGGGAATTACTGGGTTTCCGCCGTTAATGGCTAATTTTGCCATTGATAATCCCTCCTCTTAATGTTTATAAAGGAAACATCTCACGAAACGATTTTCATCGATTTGAAGCATTTTCGGTGGTTCTTCACTACACCTTTGTTTTGCGAACGGACACCTTGGTGCGAATTGGCATCCCGGTAATAATTTCGTCAAGTCAGGTACTTCACCTGTTATATCCAATTTCTCTGGCTCTAATCCCGATTCGGGTTTCGGAGTTGCTTTTTTCAGTAATTGGGTGTATGGATGCATTGGCTTGTTTATTACATCGTCTGATGAACCAATCTCAACTAAAAACCCAGCGTACATTATTGCTATTCTATCTGACATGTAATGCGCTCCAGCAAGGTCATGCGTTATGAAGAGATAAGAAAGACCATTTTTCTCTTTTAGGTCCAACATCAGATTCATTATATCCAATCTAATAGATACATCTAACATAGACGTTGGTTCATCTGCCAGGATCAGTTTTGGATTAACTGCTAATGCTCGAGCTATACCTACCCTTTGCATCTGACCACCTGAAAGTTCGTGCGGATATTTGTTGGTAAAATCCTTTGCCGGTGTTAATCCACATTCTTCAAGGAGTTCTTCTATCTTTTCCTTTATATTGTTATTCCCATTTACAATTTTATGTACTTTCAATGGCCTACTGAGTGTATAACCTACCTTATGTAGAGGGTTTAAAGATGAAAATGGGTCCTGAAATACCATTTGAACATCTTTCCGGTAATTCAACAATGCTTTCCTATTCATCTTATGTGGAATTTCTTTTCCATTTAGAAATATCTTTCCATCCGTTGGGTCATAGAGTTTGGCTATTAACCTGGCAATCGTTGTTTTTCCAGATCCAGATTCTCCTACAAGGCCGAGTACTTCCTTTTGTCCTATTCCTAAATCAACGCCATTAACAGCATGGACTGTCCTTACATTTGTGAAACTTCCTATCTTGAATTCTTTTTTTAGTCCTTTTACATTGAGAATATTTTCGACCTTATAGTCACTTTGCACTTGATTCACCTTCTTCGTCATACAAATGGCAGGCAACTATATGCCCTGGCTCAATTTCGATAAACGATGGCTTTGCCTTATCACATACTCCATTTATCCTTTTCGTACATCTTTCGAAAAATGGACAACCCTCTATATCCTCTGTTAAATCTGGTGGATGTCCTGCTATACCGTGCAATCTTTGTCTTTTTCCGACTAATGGAGGAAATGAATGCATTAAGCCATATGAGTAAGGATGAAGCGGCTTTGCATATAATTTAGTAGATGGTGCCTTCTCTACTATTTGCCCTGCATACATTATGGCTATTGTGTCACTTATTTCAACGAGAAGTGATAGATCATGCGTTATGAATATTATCGAGAATCCAAATTTCTTTCTGAGTTTGTCAATTTCTTGCAATATATTCCTTTGCACTACCACATCCAGGGCAGTTGTTGGTTCATCCATTATGATCAACTTAGGATTTAATGAAAGTGCCATTGCTATTACCACACGCTGTTTCATTCCACCTGATAATTGATGAGGATAAGCTTCTAAGTATTTCGGTGATACGTTGACGAGTTCGAGTAATTCTTTTGCACGTTCTTCGAGATGATTAGATGGCATATTCGTGTGATATTGGATGGCATCAAACATTTGGCTCTTTATTTTAATAACGGGGTTCAGCACATTCATAGATGATTGAAATACTATTGAAAATTCTTTCCATCTTAGCTTTCGTAAACTATCGTTTTTCATTTTTAGAAGGTTTTTCCCATCGAATTCAACCTCACCACTGAAGACCTCCCCGGGAGGATTAAGTAGTCCTGCTATTCCGAGGGCAAGGGTTGATTTACCACATCCCGATTCTCCTGCTATTCCGAGAAACTCTCCATTATCAAGTTTAAACGTTACATTTTTGACTGCATGTATTCGTTGTGATGTTAAAACGTATCCTGCATTGAAATCTTTAACTTTCAATAACGTTTTCATGCTCATCTTCTCCTTAGTTTCGGATTAGTGAGTTCATCTACTGCGAAATTCAACAAAGCGAAAGAGGTTCCAAGTAGGGCTATACAAAGCCCAGGTACAGCTATCCATTGCCATTGTCCTAATAGAATGGCTTGGTTGTTTTGTGCCCAGTAGAGTATGGTTCCCCATGTTACGGCGTTGGCATCTCCAAGACCTAAGAATTCAAGACCTGCTTCACTTAATACTGCATAGAGAGCAGAGCCGAAAAACTCGGCAACTATTAGACTGAGCATGTTTGGAAGTATATCCGAGAAGATCACGTGACTAGATTTTTCACCGACTATTACTGATGCCTTGATGAAGTCCCTGCTTTTCAACGTCATTGCTTGTGAACGCAGTACCCTTGCTCCCCAGGCCCAACCTGTTATGGAAATGACTATTATTATAGTCATTACCCCTTTTACCGTTATATATGCGGCTATTATTATCATCAAAGGTAATCCGGGGATAACGAGGAAAATATTGGTTATCATGCTGAGTATACCGTCTGTAATGCCACCAAAATACCCAGCTGTAATACCCATCATAATTGATAATGCAATTGTAATGAGACCAGTTATTATTCCTACTGACAAAGATAATCTTGTACCCCATATTACTCTTGAAAATATGTCTTGTCCTGTAGCAGTAGTACCGAGCAGATGTTGGCTGTTTGGGTGTTCTAGGGGCATGAATTCCATGGAAGTGGGTGAATACGGAGCTATGTAAGGCGCTAATATAGCCACTAAAATGAAGAATAAGAGTATTATCATACCAGCAACTGACTTCTTTATCTTGAAGAAAGACATGATCTGATCCATGATCATTCAGCTCCTGTGCGCACTCTTGGATCGAGTAATGCGTAGAATAAGTCTGCAATAAAATTTGCAGTCAACACTGCTATCATAATGAATAGGAAGATGGCTTGCATAAGTGGATAATCCAAATTCAATACCGATTGATATAATATATATCCAATTCCAGGATATGAGAAGACTATTTCAGTTAGCAGTGCACCGCTTATGACAAATCCTAGCGCCATGGCAAAGCCAGTGAAGCTTGGTAATATTGCATTTCTCGCCGCATATTTGTATTCTATGACTTTATCAGGTAATCCTTTTGCCTGGGCAAAGGCTACGTAGTCATCAGATAGCACACTTATCATATTATTTCGCATGGTTAACAACCAGCCTCCAGTAGCTGTTATTATTATCGTACATGCTGGAAGTATTGCATGATATAAAATAGAAGCGATGCGGGCAAGATTAAATCCTTTAGGAATATTCAATGAATAAGCGCCCACTAATGGGAACCATTTGAGTTTAAAGGCAAATAGATAACTTATCAACAGAGCGAACCAAAAGTATGGCATGCTGTTTAGAAAGAGAAAAATAGGTATGATTATTCCACTCGAGGTAGATTCACGCCTCCATGCAGTTCTTATTCCAAGAAGTGTTCCAATGGAAAAGGCTATAACAGTAGAAACTCCTACGAGACCCAGTGTCCATGGTATTGCATAGGAAAGGATCTGATTAACAGGAGATGGAAAAAAACTGAGGGATATGCCAAAATCTCCAGTTAATATGCGTTTTATGTAGTCAATATATTGTAGAAGTAGATTTTTTTGAACATCTATCCCAAAGGCGATCTTAAGAGCGTGGATAGCTTGTGGATTGAGCCTCCCATGAAATTTCGCAATCATAGCTTGAGCAGGATTACCAGGCATCATCCTTGGAAGAATGAAGTTTATCGTCAGAGCAACCCATGCCGTTACAATAAAAAAAGTGATTCTTTTCAATACATATTTCATTTACACTCTCCTTCACATAGATTGATTCATAGCTGTATAAACTTGACTGTTGTTTGACTTATGAATATATAAAATGGGGAGGAATTCCCCTCCCCATTAAACTACTTACTTCAAATGGACATTCACAGTTATCATTGCTCCTCCTGGACTATCTATGACTTCAGCAGCACAATATGGATTAGAGTCAGATGGCCAACCTACAAGATAGGCTTCACTGAAACATCCAAAATGTGTTCTATTCGTAAGAAAGACAAGTGGAGTATCTTCAACTATTATTCGTTCAATCGCATATATCGCCTGTTTCTGGAGGTGAATGTCGCTTGTTTTGGAGAAAGTTTCAAGTGCTGCTGTTATAATCGGATTGGTATATCGTGCGTAATCAGAAAGGGAAGTTTCACCGATTTTGGATCCTGAGAATGGAGGATAAAACCCCTGGTAATAATAGTAGTATGGTGAAGGACCTTCTCCAGCCCACCAACAGATTGCCATATCATATGTTCCGCTCATAATACTGGACATGTAGGTGCTCCCTGCTTCTTGATCTATAACCGTTTTTATACCAAGATTTTCAAGATTTTTAGATATTATCTGCGCCATTGTGATGTAATCTGTCCATCCAGCTCCAACGAGTATCTTGTACGTCGGAAGTACCTTTCCATCAGAGTCCATCAGCTCACCACGGGAATTTTTCTTGAATCCTATTGATGTGAGTAATTCTTGAGCCTTTTGAGGAGAATACCTTAAATTAACATCTTTTAGTAACGGATCCAACCATTCATTTTGTTGAGAAGGTATTATTCCAGTGGGATGTGCCACTCCACCGCATGAACCATGATAAGCCTTTTCAACAAGAGATTCTTTATCTATAGCTAAAGCAACTGCCTTTCTGAATTCGGGGATATCGAATGGTGTTTTCTGTGTATTCAGATATAGAATGTTAGCGTTGTTAACAGGCCACCACATTTTATTGAGCTCTGGATCTTTGTCAACCCAAAGTTTTTTTGGATCTGCAGGAGTACAATCTCCCCAATCCGCATCATGCCTTAATAACATCAACAAAGAAGTAGTATTCGACTTTACCGCCCGAATTTCAAGTTTGTCAACATATGGTCTTCCTTTCCTCCAATAATCTGGGTTTTTAACGGCTAATATAACGTTATTTTGGGGAGAAGAGCTTTTAAATAAAAATGGACCAGTTCCAACGGGATTTTCATTCTTAAATGTCACAGGATTCTTAATAGTAGACCATATGTGCTCTGGAATTATTGGAATATTTGATAAATAATAGAAGAGAGGAGTATTCGGCTTCGAAAATTTGAAAACTACGATATTATCTCCATTGGCTTCTACGCTTTCAAGTCCTGACGTTGAAGACCATACGGCTAATTGATCAAGTGCAGGATATTTCTTTATATAATTGAAAGTGAAAGCAACATCTCTTGCTGTAAATGGTGTGCCATCTGACCATTTTACTCCTTCTCTAGTATTAATATCCAATTCAAGATTGTTGTTTTTCCATTCGTAGGAAGTCCCAAGAAGGTCTGTTATATTTCCATTTAACGGATTTACATAAAACAGTACTTCATATATTTCTGCAACTACCGGCGAGAATCCCCCTTCTGGTAAAAGTGGATTCATACTATCAGGAAACTGCGCCCATCCGCCTCCGCCGATAAATCTCAAGGTTCCACCATATTTAATTGGCTCACCAAGCCCAAGGATGACGAAAATCAACGAAAAAACCAAAACTAACAAAGCCAATTTCTTCATTATCACTACCTCCTATCAAAGTAATGTTTCCATGCTTCATGCCAATTTTCTTTCCATAAAACCCGTTTGCCTTCAGTAGCATCACCTCCTTTTGCTAAATAAAATTCACTATGACATTTTTTTACCATGTTGGCTGTATTTTGATTTCTTCCAAAGATAGATTTTTTTATACATACTAAATATTCACTATATTCTTTATGATGTACCCCGCATTATTGGAAAACATTTTTTATATTATAATATAATATATTTGCTATGTCAATAGTTTGACATTTATAATAATTATTTGTATAATTTATAATAATAATTGTTGCATGGTAACACAGCAGAATATTTATGACTGTTTCTGAATTCTACAATATGGTATACGTAAGTATACATAAGAACAATAAGGGAGGGATGTGTTATGGAAGAAAAGATCGGAATAGGTATTGTCGGAACTGGAGGCATAGGAAAGATACATACGTGGGCATTGATGAGAAACAAGAATTGCCATGTGATTGCTGCATGCAGTGTAAATGAAGATGAACTTGAGCAGTTCAAACAAGGCATATGGGAAAAGACTCCGTATACGGGCGAAAAGATAAAACCGAAGTACCCAGTTGAAAACGTGTATACAAACTACAAGAAACTTATACAAAACAAAAAGGTAGATGCTGTATTCGTTTGTGTTCCAAACGCACTTCACTTTGAAATTTCATCAGAAGTATTGAAAAATGGTAAACATTGTTTTGTAGAGAAACCAATGTGTATATCAACTAAACAAGCAAAAGAGTTAATTGATATTTCAGAAAAAAACAATTTGACCTTGCAAGTTGGGCATGTATGGAGGTTTCATAAAGACATTCAAAAGGCAAAAGAACTCATATCTAAAGGATTGATTGGTGATATCGTAAAAGTAAAGGCATATTCGATCCATGTGTTGTGGCAACCTAAGGGTTGGTTCACAAAGCCAGAATTATCAGGAGGTGGTTCTTTAGTAGATATGGGAGTCCATGCCATTGATACTGTGAGATTTCTGCTAAATGGTGTTAACTACAATTCTGTTTATGCTGATATAAAAACCCGATACGGTAATTACAATGTTGATGATACAGATATATTGTTTTTGAAGACGCAAAATGATATACCTGTTTTGATAGAAAGTGGTTGGAGTCAGGTGTATGCAGATGGTCCGGAAGCAAGTGTTCAAATTTTTGGAACAAAAGGATACATCAGGGTATTTCCTACTCAAATAAAGATATTTCTGGGAAATAGAAATAATTATGGGACCTTTTTACCTGAGGAAACTGAGTCACACGATACATTGATGACATTTACAAGGCAAGTTGATAATTTTGTAGATTCTGTTAGGGGAAAAGAAAGTCCCTTATGTTCTGGAAAGGACGGAGCACATGTTGTTGAAGTATGTGAAGCTGCTTACAGTTCAAGCGAAAAGGGTGAAGTGGTGAGAATACCTTGCTCACAAAGTGATTGTGAAAGGAAGCGATACTAATGAAAAAATCTCTTGCTATTTTTGGTGGAAAACCTGTTAGAACAAAAGAATGTCCTCCTTGGCCTATATATAATGAGGCTTTGGGGTATGAGTTACTAAACACATTAAAAAATGGTGGCTTTTCTGAATTAACGGGTAAAAAATCAAAGGAGTTTGGAGCGGCATTTGCAAGCAAAATGGGGGTAAAATATGGAATACCAGTGTCCAATGGAACTTCAGCTATACACCTTGCTCTTATCGGACTCAAAGTAGATCCTGGTGATGAAATCTTAGTACCTGCTCATACATTTATAGGCTCTGCCTCTCCTATCTTGATGCAAAATGCAATTCCTGTTTTCGTAGATATTGACGAAGATACTTACACTATGGATCCAGATGATCTCGATAAAAAAATAACAGATAGGAGCAAAGTGGTAATAGTGGTGCATCTAAATGGAAATCCAGCAAACATGGATAGGATAATGAAAATTGCCAGAAGCCATAACTTAAAAGTAATAGAAGATTGTGCACAGGCACATGGTGCAGTATACAAAGATCAATATGTTGGCTCCATTGGAGATGTTGGTACATTTAGTTTTTGGGAAGACAAGATCATGACTACTGGTGGTGAAGGTGGCATGGTGATAACGAATGATGAAGAGATCATGAAGAAGATCTGCTCTGCAAAATCTCACGGTGAAATGGAAAGAAAAGAAGGTGAAGAAAGAAAATACGTTCATGAATTCTTAGGCTACAATTATAGGATCACCGAATTTCAAGCTACTTATGGTTTGTACGAATTGGGAAAATTGGATGAGTACATAGAAAAACGTAGAAAAAATGCCGATTACCTTACAAAGCGTCTCTCGAAATTGAAAGGAGTCTATACTCCAAAGGAAATTCAAGGTGGTAAGAATGTGTTTTACAAGTACATAGTGAAGGTAGATGGAGAGAAATTGGGAAAGGATGTAGTTTGGATTAAGGATGCATTGAAAGCAGAAGGTATAAAAGTAGAAAGCAGGTATCCTTTGCCATTACATTTTCAACCTCTCTTCCAGGAAAAAAACACCTATGGTGATTCTTCCTGGCCCTACGCGTGTATTGATAAAAAATACGAATATAAAAGAGGTTTGTGTCCAGTAGCAGAAAAAATAGGGAGAAAACTATTGACTTTATTAGTTCATCCAACTATAGATGAAGAGTACTTGAACGATGTGAGTACTGCGTTTTACAAGGTTTGGGAATACATACTTTCTTAGAATGAGATGTAAAATATGGGATATTTATTGGGAGTTGATGTAGGCAACACTAAAACATTATATGCATTGGCGAATGAAGATGGAGCAGTTATAAATGTACATTATGGCAAGCCTGCGAATTTCCAATCCCTTGGTCTTGCAAAATCCCAGGAAAGAATAAAAGATGGGATAAACGAAACCTTATCCCCTCTCGGGATTCCTCCATATGATGTTGGTTTTGTATATTATGGTGTGGCAGGAGCGGATAGGCCGAAAGATTTTGAACTCATAAGGAAAATGTTGAATGGTATTGAAATGAATAAATTCGAATTTCATAACGATGGTTGGATAGCTTTGAAATCTGGGACTATAGATGGAATAGGAATGGTTATAACTTGTGGTACCGGAAATACAAACTTTGCTTGTAATTCCCAACGTGAATGGAAAAGGATAGGAGGATTGGATATATTG
>QNAT01000028.1 GCA_003641555.1 Thermotoga sp. | reverse complement strand
TTGGCTGATCGCTCATCGATAGGCTTAACCCAATCCTCAGCAGGTGGCCTCGTAGGCGTAGCGATATATACTCTGGCTGGATTCAGTTCACCTAAGAATTCTGCTATATTCTTGATCTCTTCTTCATCATCATTGAGTCCTGCTGTGAACATAGTTTCCGTAATCAGTATTTTCTTAAACATTCTGGTAAACTTTAACATACCTTCCTTGATCTCTTCGAGCTTCAATGCTTTGTCGGGTCTATCGATTCTATCCCATATATCTTCCGTAACTGCATCGACTTTTAGTGAAACTAAATCGGCCTTTGCCAGGTCATTTTTGACATCATCCCTATATATTAGTGAACCATTGGTTATGACGGCTATCTTTGTTCCCAAGCTCTTTAATAAGTCGATTTCTTTACCAAGATTCACATCTAAGGTAGGTTCCCCATCGGGAACGAATGTTAGATAATCTATATGCTCTCTTTTTTCTTCGACTTCTTTAACTTTTCTCCTTATCTGCTCGAAAACAAAATCACAGGGATAAAAATTTTGTCTTTCTACACTTACCTTTATCGTCTTTCCCAATTGACAATAAACACAAGAATAGCTGCATACTTTCGCTGGTATATTGTTTATCCCTAAACTACGGCCTAATCGTCTGGATGGAACAGGGCCAAAACCTATCATTGTATATTCACTCCCTTCAACACGATATCACCTACGGTTACACCAAGGTCCCTGGCTATAACAGGGCACTTCGCCCTTAATAGAAAGAAGATGGGGTATTTCTCTTCAGAAAGAGCTTCGTAGTTTCCCTGTCCTTTGCTTATGATGAACTTCGCGTCTCGAAATGTTTTTTTGAAATCATCACTGCAGAGATCGAGAACTACTCCAGGTGCATCACTACCCGAGGATATGATAGCAGCTACCTCATCTATTCCTGACCTGACAGCATCTTCATACGTCACATCATTTATTATGGGAGCATCTCTAACCACATATTTTGTTGGTTTTTTCATCTCTTCTATGAGTATTTTATCAAAAACGCTTTCCCCTGCGTTATCTCCTAAATACAAGATGTCATCGGCGTCTTCAAGGCATTTTTTGAACTTCACATAATCGCTTATGGCAAATTCGCTTTCGGAAATCCCATTTATTTCACCCTCAATATCGAATTCTCTAACGGCACCAAGGTCTATTATGTTACCCACTATTGCAAATTTTACGGCAGTCAACAGATTATCATTTGATTTTTTAACGAGTTCTTTCAAAGAATCATATAAACTCAATGCCTTATCAATATGATTCTTCTTAACTTCTTGGTAAGGATCTCTTTCACCAGTGATCTCACTGATCAAATGATATACCACTCTGCCAGTTTCTGGAGGAGAACTATCGAGAGATATATCTTTTATCATAGTCCCTAATTCATCCAGGACTCTTTTTATCACCTTTTCATCGTCAGTAACAGTTCTTGCAGTTCTGAGAGCCTGGGTAAAAAAGCAAGGAATGCAATCGAGAAAAGTTTTCACTTAGGCTACTCCTCCATTCTATTTTTATTTATCAGAGAGACACAAGGATTAAAATGATTATATTGTAGAATCCTCAAGTAGTTTCCACTCCAACCTCAACACGAATTTCATCTGTATCGAAGTTAACCAGATTAGGAATATCAGAGGAACCCAGTAATTTCAGGAGTTCCCTGGTATTTACCCCGGCTTTATCCATCTCATCCAGTGTATCCTTTGGGATGAATTTGAATGCCTCTCCTGCTAATTTAATAGGTATTCTTATATTAACAACCTGTTGAGACTTTCCCTTGTCGAATACTTTTATTTTCAAGACTTTTTTGATATTTTCTGTCTCCTTCTCCGGGGTCTCAAGAGAACGAATAAGCCCTAAACCTTCTTTTGCTGAGATCTCATGACCTTCTACCATCTTCAAGATCTTCATCAATTCTTCATCGTTCATTACATTTCACCTCCATTTTTCCACCTTTTATAGGCTATTGTAAAATTCAAAAAATCTCTAAACACGGTATTTATCAAACCTATAAATCCGTATCGTACTTGTAAGAACAGCTCTGAAGATCTATTCCTCCGATTTTTTGAAACAATCTTATCTTAACATTTTGTTTTCAAATACCTCTGTTTCGCAATACCTAATTGTCTTTTATCCCGTTGTTACTTTCGTAAAAAAAGCAAATGCAACGAGCAATATCACATCTATTAAAAGAAGTACAAACCATCCAGAGAGCAAAAAGAGTAAATAAACTCCTAATCCAATGCCCCATAATATATAGATGTATGTAGCCTTTATCGGAAAAAATTTTATCGCAAGATAAAAGAGTGCTGCAGCACCTATTACCCCAACGATCAGTATCCTCATCTCTCCTCACTCTTTGTATAGTTTTGCCTTCCACATTCTACTCAATTTTACCTCGTTTTTCATTTTAATCCAAGATTCTTTGCAAAAAAAACGTTTTCGTCGTATAATTGCTTTGTATTTAATACTCGGATAATGTATGAGAAAGTGGTGATGAACCTTGAAGATCATTCTGATAGAAAACGTGGATAATATCGGTAAAAAGGGAGACATCAAGGATGTTGCAAATGGGTATGCACGAAATTATCTGATACCCCGTCATTTGGCAGTGAGAGCTACACCTATGGCAATCAAAAGGTTCGAGACGGAAAAAAGAACTGTAAAATCAAAAGAAGAACGTGTATCCTCTAAAGAGGAAGAGACATTACAAAAACTGCAGAAAAATCCACTCGTTATAAAAGCCAGGGTCGGAGATACAGGAAAGTTATACGGCGCAGTGACCAATCTTAAGATATCTGAAGAGATAAAAGATCAATTTGGAATAACTGTGGATAAGAAAAATATCCTTTTGGATAAGCCGATCAAAGAACCTGGTAAGTATGAAATAGGTGTGAAATTATCTCAGGGTGTCGAGGGCGAGATCACAGTGGATGTTCAAAGTGAAGGGAATACGGATTCTAAGGAATAAAAGAACCTTGATGAAATATTACAACTATTCGTATGTAGCTATATGTGCTAATCCCATCTGCAGGAAAAAAATATATATTTTTACTAAGACAAAAAAGAGAGAAGTAATAGGAAAATGCCCGTATTGTGGTTTTGAACAGAGGTTTGAATTGTCCTCAATGTGACGTAAGGAGTATAGAAGTTGAGACTCTTAATATTTTCTAAAGCACTTTATTCCACCTGGGCTTTTTATGCACCAGATAAGGTGTTATTCGATGCAGGTGAAGGTGTGAGCACGAACATGGGAAATAAAGTATTTGCAATAAAGTACATATTTTTGACGCATGGCCATGCAGATCATATTGCCGGTTTGTGGGGAATAGTGAATACCCGAGATAATGCGATGGGAGATAAACAAAAACCCCTGTACATATATTATCCCAAAGGAAATAAGGGGGTGGAAGATTTTCTTGGTTTTATATATAGGGCTAATCCTGATCTGGAATACGATCTGATAGCAGAAGGTATATCGAAAGACAATGAGATCAAGGTAACAGAAAAAGGGCGTAATGCCAGATTCATCGTTCCATTTCCTACCGAACATACTTTAAGGGAGAGAAGTCTGGGATATAATCTTGTGGAGAGAAGAACCAGGTTGAAAAATACATTTCGTGGTTTATCCGAGGATGAGATAATAAAAGTGATAAAGGAAAAGGGGAGAGATTACATAAATGAAACGTACGAGAAGAAATTGCTGAGTGTGAGTGGAGATTGTTTACCTATAGATGTGAAATACATTCAAGATACCGATATATTACTCCATGAAGCGACTTTTCTATCAGCAGAGGATAGAAAAGGAGAGAGTCATTCTACTCTGGATGAAGCACTTAAGGTAGCACAGAAAGCGCGAGTAAAAAAACTCATCCTTTACCATATATCGAGCAGGTATGAAAGAGATATTAGGAATACAATTGCAAGAAAAACCAAAGCAATGAATCCTTCATTCGATGTTCTCTATGTTACGCCTGGCAGGATCTTCATTTTTTAAAAGAAAGGGGTGTTTGTGTGAGAATAGAATTGTTGACACCATTCTGGTACTGGATAATATTAGCGATAGTATTTGCTGTAGGTGAAGTTTTCACCGCAGGGTTCTTTCTCTTATGGTTCGGTGTCGGTGCTGCCATAGCTGCGGTTGTGAGTTTGACGTTTTCCCAACTCTGGCTCCAGATCGTTGCTTTTTTATCTACGTCCTTCATACTGGTTATATTCAGCAGACAAATAGTGAGTAAGACCTATAGAAAGCCGCCCAAACAGATCAGTGTGGACAGCGTAATCGGAAAAGAAGGGGTAGTGACAAAAGATATTGGTACAGGAGAAGAAGCAGGCAAGATCAAGGTAGAAAGCTGGACATGGCGTGCCACCTCGAAAAATGGTGAGCCGATAAAAAGGGGAGAAATAGCAAAAGTACTAAAGGTTGAGGGAACGAAGGTAATAGTGGAAAAGGTGAAAGAAAAGGAAGGAAAGGAGATGAGCGAAGAATGATGTATTTAGTTTATTTGTTGTTGTTCTTGTTTGTTATAGTATTGGCATCAAAAGGCATAAAGATCGTGAGACCTTACGAACATGGTCTCATAGAAAGACTGGGTAGATTTCAAAGAGAGGTGGAATCTGGTCTTAGATTCATAATACCTTTTATTGAGCGCATGATCAAGATAGACATGAGAGAAAAGGTTATAGACGTCCCACCTCAGGAGGTTATAACTCGTGATAACGTTGTAGTAACTGTCGATGCTGTAGTATACTATGCGGTTACAGATGCATTTCGTGTGATCTACAACGTGAAGAGATTTCAGTTCGCTGCCTTGAAGCTCGCACAGACGAACCTGAGAAACGTTATAGGTGAATTGGAACTCGACCAGACACTCACATCTCGTGAGAGAATAAATACAAAACTCAGAGATGTGCTGGATGAAGCAACGGATCCATGGGGTGTAAAGGTAACGCGTGTGGAGATAAAGAAGATCGATCCTCCTAAGGATATCACGGATGCCATGAGTATGCAGATGAAGGCAGAAAGGACCAAACGTGCTGCAATCCTGGAAGCAGAGGGTATAAAACAATCTGCGATATTGCAAGCAGAAGGAAAAAAGCAAGCAGCAATATTAGAAGCAGAAGGAAAAGCTGAGGCAGTAAAGAAAGTCGCAGATGCAGAGAAGTACAAATTGTCAGTTGAAGCAGAAGGGCAAGCAGCAGCCATACTCCGAGTCTTTGATTCCATACATGCTGGAAAACCTACCAACGATCTGATCGCGATAAGATACTTGGAGGCATTAAAGTCAATCGCAAACGGTAGGGCAACTAAGATATTCTTGCCTATGGAAACTTCAAGTCTTCTTGCAAGCATCGGTGCTTTAAAAGACCTTTTCGCGGGGCCATCACCTGATACTGGATCTTCCGAAGAGAAAAGTGAGGAATAATATTTAAAAAGACTAAAATGATAAAGTTCGGTACAGGTGGATGGAGAGCTGTAATAGCCGAAGATTTCACCTTTGATAATGTGAGACGCGTAGCATATGCGATCACTCAAATGATGGGTTTCTTGGATAGGCGAGTAGTCATAGGTTACGATAGACGTTTCTTGTCCGAAAATTTCGCAAGGACAGCAGCTGAGGTTGTGAGTGCATATGACGTAACATCCTATTTCGTGAATTATGCCTGTCCGACTCCTATGATTATGTTTACTGTAAAGCATCTAAACACCCCTTTTGGGTTAATAATAACGGCAAGCCATAATCCTGCTATCTATAATGGTATCAAAGTCATAACCAAAGGGGGGAAGGATGCTGATACAGATATAACAAGCGAGGTGGAAAGGATATCCAATGCCATTGAAGCAAAAGAGATAAGAAAAACGGCATTTAGTTCTGCTGTATCAACAGGAAAGATCAAACTAATAAATCCTTTTAACGATTACGTAGATGCCCTTATATCACGGATAGATATTGAAAGGATCAAAAGGAAAAATTTACGAATCCTTATAGATCCTATGTTTGGTGTGAGTAGAACAACATTACAAGCAGTTCTGATAACTGCGAGGTGTGTAGTTGATACAATAAACACGAGGCGTGATACACTCTTCGGCGGCAAATTACCCTCTCCTTCAGCAAAGACCTTAAGTTCACTTAAAAATGCTGTGATAGATGGTGGATATGACCTTGGCATTGCTACCGATGGAGATGCTGATAGACTCGGCATTATAGATGATAAAGGTGATTTCGTGCATCCGAACGAAATAATGGCCTTGCTTTACTATTATCTCTTGAAATACAAGGGATGGGAAGGTGGAGTTGTTAGGAATCTCTGTACTACTCATTTACTCGATAGGATAGCCGCTGATTTTGAACAAAGTGTCTATGAGGTGCCAGTGGGATTCAAATATGTAAGTTCGAAGATGGTAGAAAAAAATGCACTGTTAGGAGGGGAAAGCAGCGGAGGTTTGACCATCAGGGGGCATATTCCTGGTAAAGATGGTATATTCGCTGCGGCATTAGTCGTAGAGATGATATCTCGGATAGGCAAACACATATCCGAGATATTGAATGAGATGCATGCTGTCTACGGCAAATTATACTTTTCTGAGCTGGATATTAGGTTAGGAAAAGTTAGGGATAAGGAGGGATTAAGGGAGATCATCTATCTGAAGCACGAACATCCCTTTGGTGAAGATGAGATCGAAAATGAAGTTTATATAGATGGCTTAAAACTGAATTTCAGGGATGGAGGATGGCTTTGCATTAGACTCTCAGGAACAGAACCGTTGGTGAGAATAGTAGCTGAATCCTCATCCAAAGATTTAACCGAGGCAAGAATAGAAAAGATGGAGAAATTTGTGATCTCCAGAGTAAATAGATTCGAATGATGGTCCACGTTAAGTAATCCTGAATTCTCTGTGCTTTCGCGGGTCTGTGGAATTTGGTGTTTTGAATGTATTCATTTCACTTTGAAAGGAAAATAGGATGAACATGCATGAATGATAAAGTTGCACTTGCAATGAGTGGCGGAGTAGATAGTTCTGTTGCAGCTTACCTCTTACTAAAGGAAGGATACGAGGTAGTCGGCTTTCACATGAAGACCGTCCCGGATGAGGTTTTCAATCTCATTCCTGAAAAGAAGAAGGTCTGCTGCAGTCCTACTGATACTCTGGATGCAGCGAAAGTGGCAGAACAATTGGGTATAGAGTTCCATGTTATACATATAGAAGAAGACTTCAGACGAGATGTCATAGAATATTTTAAGTCAGAATACATAAAAGGAAGAACTCCCAATCCCTGTGCGGTATGCAATCGAGAGATAAAATTCGGTTTGATAATGGATAAGATAATGAAAGACACTTCTTTCAACTTTTACTCCACAGGACATTATGCAAGGCGTTACTGTGAAACGGAGAGTAAAAGATGTCTGCTTAAAAAAGGGATAGACTCCGCAAAAGATCAGACGTATTTTTTAGCAACCATAGAACCTGAGAGATTATCGAAGATCTTATTTCCGATCGGCGATTACTCCAAAGAACAGATAAGAAAATTAGCCAAAGAATTGGGCATCCATGTTTATTCTAAAAAGGAAAGTCAGGAAATATGTTTCATCCCGGATAACGATTATCATAGATTCCTGAAAGAAGAAATGAAGGATACTGTCCAGCCCGGAGATATGGTCGATAAGAATGGTATTGTTCTTGGCACTCATGAGGGTTTGGCTTTCTATACCATAGGACAACGTCGCGGTTTAGGATTGGCAACAGGAGAGAAAATATATGTGAGTAAGCTCGATGCAGAGAAAAATGAAATCATCGCTGCACCGAGAAAAGATCTGTATTCAAAAGGGCTTATTGCCAGCAAATTAAATTGGTACATCCCATATGAAGAAGTAGAAAAGCAGTATCGCGGAAGAATAAAATGTAAGATCAGGAAGACTTCTCCCGAAGCAGAAGCATCGTTGAGATTTCTGGATATCAACAGAATCGAAGTGAGCTTCAATACGAAGCAATTTGCAATTACTCCTGGACAATTAGCAGTTTTCTACCACGAAGATACGGTATTGGGCAGCGGATTCATCGAAAGGGCATTATAGAAAACTAATGAGATACACTACTGGAAAGATAGCAAGTATTTTAAATGGAGAGATAAGAGGAAACAGCCAGGTTATCGTATCTTCCGCAATGATAAATTCGAAGGATAACAAAGAGCAAGGACTGTTTTTCGCTCTCCCAGGTAAAAGGGTTAATGGACATATGTTCATAGAGGACGCCTATCGTCATGGTGCTGTTTGTGCCGTCGTTAATAAATGGATACATACGAATATTCCCATAATTCAGATCAAGGTTGAAGATACGTTAAAGGCTCTTGGAAAACTTGCAAAGTGTTATATCGATGCCCATAAGAATAATATAAAGCATGTCTTAACGATAACGGGCTCGAATGGTAAAACGACTACGAAAGAGATGATATCTGCTGTTCTTTCTACTAAATACAGGGTGGCAAAGACATTGAAGAGTTACAATACAGAATATGGTCTTCCATATACGATCTTAAATGAGATCGATGAGAGTATCCAATTTTGCGTATTCGAGTTCGGCGCACAACGAGCAGGCGATATACAATATCTGGCCAACATAGTACCTTATGACCTCACTCTCATAACGAATATTGGATTTACGCATCTTGAGGCTTTTGGAAGTGTCGAAAATCTGGCAAGAGAAAAGCGCTCCATCGTAGAAAATCTGATGAAAGATGGTATTGTCTTTTTGAATGCTGATGATAAAAGACTCCTTAGCTTAAAAGTATTCAGGGATGATTTGGAATACATCTATTTCGGTTTATCCGAAGATAAACACATCTACGTTCCTGTCCACCTTATTGATTCTGGCCTTGATTTCATCACATTGAGGGTCTTTTATAACGGGAAATGGCAGAAATTGAGGATAAACGTTGGGGGAGAATATAATGCGAGTAACTGTGCAGCGGCTATCACAGTTGGTTGGTACCTGGATATTCCCTGGGAAGCGGTTAAGCA
>QNAT01000027.1 GCA_003641555.1 Thermotoga sp. | reverse complement strand
GTTTTAATCTTGTCCAGTTCTGCTTCACATTTCATCTGTTTTTTCTCCATAGTCCTTATCCTTTCAACCATATCTTCCAATTTCTGAACATCTTTAGAAAGTTCTTCTTTTCTTCGTTTCTTAGAATCGATATTCTGAATAGATAACTCTATCTCTTTCTTCAAAACCAGGATCTCCGTCTTAACATCTCCCATATCCTGTATATTCTTTTTCAGCATTTCAATCGAATTTGCGAAGAGCATTCTTTTGCTTTTAATGTTATTAGCGAGTACTCTCACCCTTTCATCTACCATCCCATATTCTTCGACACCGAAGATACGATTAAAGATTTCTGAACGTTCCTTTGGGGTTTTAAGAAATATACTATTCAGATCACCTTGATTTGCACCTATGATATCCAAAAATACCTTTGGGAGTTCCAAATTCGTCTTCAAAGAGAGGACTTTCTTTAGATTAGAATAGGAATTCTTTTTATTGGAAGAAGATAATAAAAATGTTTCTCCAGATACATCATCCTGGATATACCAATCGGCATATCTACCAAATTTGCGTACTATGGTATAAAGATTTCCATCTTCAGCTTCTACAGTCACTTCTACATTTCCTTCATCTTCTTCCGTGAGATCGCTCTTAAAATATTTCACATAAGATGACCCCTTCGTTTTGCCCCCTGGAATGGCATCGAATAAAGCAAAACCTATGGCTTCCAGAATGGTTGATTTTCCACTTCCATTGTTGCCTTTTATAAAACTCATGCCTTCTCCCAGATATATCTGGGTCTTCAAATGGCTCTTGACGTTATTCAGCAATATCTTCTTTATCTTCATCCTTCCCTTTCACCAGAAGCCTTTCTACTATACCTTCTATCTCTTCGTCATGCTCTATATCTATAGTTCCTTCTTTCATATCGAGTATAAAAGAGTACAACTGTGAAGCCAGGCTATTCTCTCTTAACAATCTTTTAAGAACCTCGCGTTCGACATCATCTACTGATATGTCTTCGGAAGGCATTTCCTCTCTTTCCAAATTGAAAGGAGTGAGATCGTTGATCTCCAATCGTAGAGGAGAAAATCTCTCTTCCAGGAAATTTTTTATTGCCTCCTGATCTACCTCCCCACTACCGGTAATATTCACCCTCAGTATAGGATTATTCTTGAGTGAAAACTTTTTTAAACTATCCTCGATCTCCATCGTTATGCGATCGAGTAGGTGTTTTTGATTTTCGATTTTCAGATCCACCACAGACCTCCTTCGAGAACGTCTGAATTCCACCTTTCTATTATCAGCATCATCAAAAGAAACTACAAAAAATCCCTTTTTGTAATTCGCCTCACTGATATTCAATGTCTCCGGGGCACCAGGATTGAATGCCTTGAATTGAAGGGGGATATCCATATGTTCTTGTGGGTGATAAAAATCTCCTCGTTCACTAACACAGTACGCCGAATGTATGTGCCCAAGAGCCGTGTAAACAGTCTCTTTGAATATGGGTAATAGGTCTTCTAAAGGTATGGCTCCCAGAACATGTAAGTATTCCTGCTCATTTCTTACACATCCTGCATGGAGAAGTAAAATGTTGTTTTTAGTTTTTTCGAGGTAACATCTTAAAGAACTGAAATACTTCTTATATCTAAAACCCGGATAGCCTGCGCCATATATGTTATACCCTTTCAAATTTACATAGCTGCCTGTTTTCTTTTCCGATGACCATTCCTCAAATAGAACTTCATTTGCTTTACTCAGAGAAGGTTTCAATGTTATAGCCCCTTCAACCTCACTCAGGTAATCTGACCATGATGAGCTGCCGTTTATCATCCTATCATGATTTCCTTCTATTAAAACAGGAATGATGCCGTTAGATACAAGATGGCGGACCAGATCAGTGGTTTCTACCATAACAGGAGGAGAGATGTTCTTCATATCAAAAAGATCCCCTGCTATCAGAAAAGCATCGACTTTTTCATCTACTGCTGCTTTAACTATGTCTTCAAATGAATCTATGAAGTCCTGGACTCGCCTTTCATCTTCCCCCTTACCCAGGTGAATATCAGAACAATGCACGAAAGAAAATCCCATTCTTTCCCTACCTTACCTTGTGAAGACAGAAAAGAGGGATGCTTTTGCATCCCTCTTCTTATCACTCATGTGTTTTTCAGTGAAGCATGTGCAGCAGCAAGTCTTGCTATAGGAACTCTAAATGGTGAACAGCTTACGTAATCGAGTCCTGCTTGATGGCAAAACTCGATGGAATCAGGATCTCCTCCATGTTCACCACATATGCCGATTTCTAATTCAGGATTCGTCTTTTTTCCCAGTTCAACCCCTATCTTCACTAATTTACCTACTCCATCCCTATCGAGGGTTATGAAGGGCTCATAAGGAAGTATCTTCTCTTTGAGATAATATGGTAAAAAGGTTGCCTCTGCGTCATCTCTACTGTATGCAAAGGTAGCCTGTGTCAGATCATTGGTACCGTAAGAGAAAAAGTCAGCATATTGAGCAATCTGATCAGCTGTAAGTGCAGCTCTTGGAACTTCTATCATCGTTCCTACCTGGTAATCTATGCTCACACCCGTCTCACGGAAGATCTCTTCTACTTTATCCACTGCTCTCTTCCTGAGCATTTTCATTTCGTTCACATGCCCGATCAGAGGAAGCATTATCTTTGGTTTGGGATCGAATCCATCCTTCTTGAGTTGAACGGCTGCCCCCATTATTGCTTCAACCTGCATTTCATATATTTCAGGATATACGATACCCACTCTGCATCCTCTGAATCCGATCATCGGATTGAACTCTGCCAATTCCTTCGATCTTTTAAGCTGTTTTTCTTTTTTCTCGAGGAGTTCGGGATCCTTACCAGTAGTTTTGAGCTCATCGATCTCACGCTCCAATCTCTCCCTCTGGGGTAAGAACTCATGAAGTGGTGGATCCAGCAACCTTATTATAACCGGCAGTCCATCCATAGCTTTTAATATATCGTAGAAATCCTGCTTTTGAACGTTCTTCAATTTATCCAGACATGCTATCCTTTCTTCCCTCGTCTCGGCGATGATCATATCCTGCATAACGGGAAGTCTATCTGGTTTCAAGAACATCCTCTCAGTACGACAGAGGCCAATCCCTTCTGCCCCATGTTTTCTTGCTCTTGCTGCTTCCTCCGGGGTATTGGCATTCGCTCTTACACCGAGCTTTCTGATACCGTCCGCATAGGAGAGTAAAGTTTGAAGTTCATTAGAAAGTCCTGGTTCTATCATCGGTACCTCTCCGATGATCACACTTCCTGTCGAACCATCTATGGTTATCGTATCATTTTCCTTTACCACAATGTTGTTAACACTGAATATTTTTTTCTCAAGATCCAACTTTATAGATTCTGCACCAACTATACAGGGTTTTCCCATTCCTCTTGCAACAACAGCAGCATGAGCGGTCATTCCTCCTCTGGAAGTAAGTATTCCTGCAGAATATGCCATTCCTTCGATATCTTCTGGAGTAGTTTCAGGCCTCACCAGGATAACCATTTCTCCATTCTTGCCTCTTTCAGCTGCTTCATTTACATCGAATACGACTTTCCCTGCTGCTGCTCCAGGTGAAGCTGGAAGTCCTTCTGCAATCGGTTCTACTTCCACACCGGGATCGATCATCTTGTGAAGGAGCTGATCTATGTGCGCTGGTGTAACCCTTGATACAGCTTCCTCTTTCGTTATCAAACCCTCGTTAACCATATCGACAGCGATCTTCACAGCGGCTAATGCAGTTCTCTTACCGGTTCTTGTCTGAAGTAGATACAATTTGCCTTTCTCTACCGTAAATTCAGTATCCTGCATATCCCTATAATGTTTTTCCAGCTTATCGAATACATCCGTGAGCTGTTTATACACGGTAGGGTATTTATTCTCCAGCTCATTCAAAGGAAGAGGAGTTCTTATTCCAGCAACCACATCTTCTCCCTGGGCATTGAAAAGAAACTCACCATAATATTTTTTCTCTCCGGTAGAAGGATTTCTGGTAAAGGCCACACCAGTACCAGAATCTTCTCCCATGTTACCAAAGACCATGGCTACGACACTGACTCCTGTTCCTAAGAGCTGCCCATCGGAGATCTTGTTTATTTCCCTATACTTTATAGCCCTTGGATTATTCCAGGAACCAAAAACCGCGTCTATTGCCATCTGGAGCTGCTTTTCAGGAGATTGAGGAAAACTTTTTCCTTCTCTCTCATAAAGTTTTTTATAACGTTCTATAACCTCTTTTAGCCCATCTTCGCTTAGCTCTGTATCGGACGTAACACCTTTCTCATCCTTTACCTTCTTCAATTCTGCCTCAAACTTTCCATGTTCGATCCCCAATACCACATCTCCAAACATCTGGATAAAACGTCTATATGCATCGTATGCAAATCTTCTGTTACCAGTAACCTTTGCCAGACCTTCCACACTTTCATCGTTTAGTCCAAGATTAAGAACAGTATCCATCATACCTGGCATGGATACAGCTGCTCCCGAACGTACGGATACTAAAAGAGGATTCTCGGGGTCTCCGAGTTTCTTTCCCGAAGTTTCTTCGAGTTTTCTCAAAGCAGATTTGATCTCCTCATCAAGTCCTTCCGGATACGTTTTACCATGCTTATAATAGTAATCACATACCTCAGTGGATATGGTGAAACCAGGAGGTACAGGAATTCCCAGATTGGTCATTTCTGCCAAACCTGCACCTTTACCACCTAAAATTGCCTTCATACTGGCATTGCCTTCGGCGTAACCATTGCTAAATGAATAAACGAATTTTCCCGTTTTCATTCACCTCCCATTTGCATTTTCTCTTTCGCTAAAGATACAAGTTTTTTAAAAGCATTCATATCGTTCAAAGCCAGATCTGCTAACATTTTTCTGTTTATTTCTACATTTGCGAGTTTCAGACCATGAACAAACTGACTGTACCGCATTCCTTCTGTTCTAACTGCAGCATTTATCCTCGTTATCCAGAGTTTACGAAACATCCCTTTTTTATCTTTCCTATCATTATAGGAATGAACACCCGCATGAATAACTGCTTCTTTGGCTACTTTGTACCTATCACTTCGCGCCCCTCTATATCCTTTAGCTGCCTTTAAGACCCTTCTCGTCCTTTTTCTAGCGTTTACTCCTTTCTTCACACGTGCCATGGGTTTTCCTCCTCTAAACTATTTGCTATACTCCTAACATTCTTCTTACTTTTTTGGAATCACTCCTGGAAACTTTTCCTGGTATCCTCAGCTTTCTAATACGTTTTTCACTCTTACTCAAAGCTTTATGTTTATGAAAAGCCCTTTTATACATTACTTTCCCGTTTTTGCTTACCCAAAATCTCTTGGTAGCACCACGGCGTGTCTTCATTTTGGGCATGACAAACCTCCTTTTTTCAGTTTTTTCTCGGCATAAGCGTCATAAACATGTCTCTACCTATGAGATTGGGTTTGGATTCCACTATTCCTATCTCTGATACATCTTTTGTGACTCTATCTAATATATTTCTACCTTGCTCAACAAACGCCATTTCCCTGCCTCTGAACATTATCGTAACTTTAACTTTATTACCCGCCTTCAAAAATCTAATGATATGTCCGAGCTTTGTCTCATAATCGTGCTCATCGATCTTGGGCCTGAACTTTATCTGCTTGAGTACATTTTTCTTCTGCTTCTTTCTGCCTCGTTTATTCTTCTTGCTTTGCTCATACCTGTATTTACCATAGTCCATTATTTTTACAACCGGGGGATCTGCATCTGGAGCCACTGTGACCAAATCAAGACCATATTCTTTTGCTTTGTTTAGTGCTTCATTTCTATCGACCATTCCCAATTGCTTTCCATCAGGTCCTATAAGCCTTACAATAGCAGCTTTCGCACTGTGATTACCATTTATCGTAATATTCCCTATCTTCTCCCACCTCCTGCTTAACTATCGAGGAGCTGGTCCACCTCCTTTCATAATCAAAAGGGGAGAACAAGTATTGATTACGTTCTTCCCTATGTTTCCCAATCCTCACATATCAACCTACTCATGAGATGCAAAGCAGAAACCCACTTCCTCAATGGACCATGCAGGGCTCGAACCTGCGACCTACTGATTAAGAGTCAGTTGCTCTACCAATTGAGCTAATGGTCCCTCCATATATTCAACAACAGTCTTTATTATATTATCTCACTATATCTTTGTCAAATCATAAATTTTTCTACGTGGCAAAGAATTCCCGAATCCAGCCTTCACTTTCCAACGCAGAAATTCGAAAACATCCTGTCCAACAGGTCTTCTGTATAAACCCTTCCAAGCATCTCATCTGAGGATTCTATCGCCTCACGTAGATCTGCGGCAACCAGGTCAATAGATGAATTTGCCTTGAGAATATTCAAAGCATCTTTCACTGAATTGAGCATCTCAGAAATCAATTGCTTTTGACGTATGTTCGTTATCATAGGTGTAAATCCAACATTTATCTCTTTTGAAGTCACTTCATCGTAAATGAAATCTTCCAGCTTTTCCATTCCTTCCCCTTTTAATGCTGATATGGTTACGATATGTCTATCCGTACCAAGATGTTGTCTAATCAAATGGACATCCAGATTAGAATTCACATCTATCTTATTGATAACGATTATGTATCTTTTATCTTTTATCTTATCCAATATCTCCAGATCCATATCCTGAATAGGTTCAGACGCATCTAAAACAAACAAGATCATATCCGCGGATTCTGCTACATTTAAGGCTCTATTCACCCCTTCCCTTTCTATTTCACCCACTGTTTCTCTTATGCCAGCTGTGTCAACTACGTTCAGAGGAATTCCTCTCATATCGATGGTTTCTGTTATAAAATCTCGTGTTGTACCGGGTATCTCGGTGACTATAGATCTGTCTGTACCCAGAATACGATTCATCAAACTTGACTTTCCAACATTTGGTTTTCCCAATATAACTGTATTTATACCATTTCTCAGTGATATACCTTCCACAGCAGTAAATAAAAGTCTTTCGAGTCTTTCTTTTACAGCGTTTAATTCCTCCATAACTTTATCACCTATATCACCAAAATACTCATCTGGATAATCCAATCCAACTTCAACTTCGGTTGCACAGTCGAGCAATCTCTCCCTTATACTCTCTATTTCTCTCGATAGACGCCCTGATAATTGTGACATACCCTGTCTCAGAGATAATTCTGTTTTCGCGGATATAACATCCATAACGGCCTCCGCTTGAAGGGCATCCATTTTACCATTGAGAAATGCCCTCTGAGTGAATTCTCCTTTTTCCGCGAGTCTTGCCCCTGCGTCTAAAATGCACTCAAGAACAGTTTTTGGTACCACGTATCCTCCATGGGTATCGATCTCTACCATATCTTCACCTGTGTAAGATCTGGGTTTTCTATATAGAGCAACCATGACTTCATCTATTGTGATTCCTTTCGCTTGCATCGTAATATATCCATGACGTATGGTATTAGAAGGAAAATCAATGAGACTCATTCTTCCAGATGGTCTGAAGCACTTGTTCACGATCTCTATAGCATTTGGCCCACTCACTCTTATAACCGCTATGGCACCAATCCCCGGAGGAGTGGCTATCGCAGCTATCGTATCCGAAATACTCCTTATCCTCTTCACTTATAGATCATCCTCAGCACTCTTCCATCTCTACACCCGATCATACCCCCATCTTGCAGAGGTATGAATGATAACACTTGCGATAGTTTCTTCCTATATCTCACCAGTGTTTTTAAGTAATTTATGAATATTCCATGTTCGAGTTCAACTATCTCAATATGGGAAAAAGGATATCCCCCTGTGGACATCCCTTGACCTATCAGAAGAAACTCATTCGTTTTTGATAAAGGATATACGAAATCCACGGGATACGGGTAGTCATTAATCAGGTCTACATTCATTTTTTCCTCTCCATTCATCTTCAAACCAAATATAGCTTTATTGCTACTATAACCCCAGATATTATCTTCAACCGATATTATGTTGACAACATTCGCGTTGAGACGAATAGAAGATATTGAAAGGAGGGTATCATTTTTATCCTCAAACAGTTGTATTTGTCCATCATAGGTTGAAACAATATAGAAAAGATGTTTGCCATCTTTGGTTTTCAAGACCGATATGCCAGTTATTTTCCACGGCATAGATATGTAATCTCCCTTTAAGTAATAAACATAGAGATCCGGGTTGAATTCATAAAGATAAATGCTGTTATCGATCGTGTAAAAGAAAATCTGAAATCTCCCGCTGTTTTTAACAGCGATGAGTTTTTTTATCACTTTAGTCGCTTTTTTCTTCCATTGAGTAACGAACTCTTTTCCATCCCAAACCAAAACGAATATATTCCCTTGAGCATTTCTGAAGACAATTCCCTTTCTACCATCCTTGAATATATCTACTCCATGAATATCAAATATATCGGGACCATAGGAGTCGGATGAATATCTAAACTGCCAGTATCCTGCTCCATCTTTTTCATAGACGTATATACCACTATGTAAAACACTTAGAACTAATGAATCCTTGCCATTTCCATCCAAATCAACGAGTACCATAGAAGTAATAGGATACGGGAAATTCAGTCCTTCTAAAGCCTTAATATATATTTCTTTAGTTAAACCCAATACAGGAACAAAAACAATTATACACAATAATATGAGATATCTTTTCAAGTATAGATCACACCTTTTCTCAATTTTAATACCATATAATTATAGCATGGTTATACTGCAGTAAATAGTAGGATCGCCACAGAGGCACAGAGACGCAGAGAAAACAATAGATAAAAAATTATAGTATAGTGTTGGGATTTTGGTCATGTCCCTACGGTTATGAGAACACATAGTGTGAAATGAAATTGATCCTATTGGGGTTTTGATTTTTTCTTTGGTTCGTTTCTTTTGTATCAAGACAAAAGAAATGAAAATAAAGAAGTATTGCAAAAAGAGGTATTTGAAAATAGAATGTTAAGATATGATCGTTTCAAAAAATCGTAGGGACAGGTTTTTAAACCTGTCCGATGGAACGAAGTTCCATAATATCATTCGCCCTTGGCGAATCGGACAGGAGGTAAACTCC